>JALWOO010000075.1 GCA_027083485.1 Amylibacter sp.
CGCGATAATCAGCCCGATCAGCCCCACAACAAAGGCATCACCGCGCCCTTTGCCCATGGCGGCAATGCCGGTGGTCAGGATAAACAGCAGCGCCAGCAGGGTAACCATGGCACCGGCACCAAAGCCGACCTGCCCTTGGGATATCTGCCCGATGTTCAGGAAATCGGCAAAGAAACGCGGTCCGTGGCGCACAATGATCAACCCTTGCAGCGCGGTGAGCAAGAGACCGGCCAAGGCCGAAACGGCAATGAAACGCGCCTGTTTGACGGGGTTTTTCAGGGCGAGCAGGCCAAACCCGACCGCGACAAAGGCCAGTAACGGCGCGGCAAGCCAGCTTTTGCCATGGCTGAAAACCTGCAACAGGGCAGGGGCGGTTTCAGGGGCATCAAGGGCACTGATCCAGCGGAAATTCCAGAAATTACCGTCTTCGAGCATGTACCAGGGCAGCAGGCAATACCCGACTATCCCCACAAGGAGCCACAGGCTGACAGTGCGTCGCATTCAGAATTCCCCCGCAGAAATCATGGAAATGAATGAAAAAATCGGGGCGCGATACCACGCGCCCCGATCAGACCGGATCAGTTGCCGGAAGGCTTCACTTCGGCATCCCAGCGCGCCAGCAGACGCTTGCGGGTGTCGGTGGAACCGTAAGTGGCGAAATCATAGTCGATCAGCTTGATTGACTCGATCGCCGGAGCCTCTGGCGGGATTTTGGCGTTCACATTGGACGGCATGTTGAACACGTTAACCTCTGGTCCGCGGTTCTGGGCCTCGGCGGAAATGACGAATTCCACCCATTGTTTGGCCTCTGCCGGATGCTTTGCGCCTTTGATCATCGACACGCCACCAACCTCATAGCCGGTGCCTTCGCAGGGGGCGACGATTTTCAGCGGGAAACCTGCCTTGGCCAGTTTCACCATATCGTGCATGAAACCGATGGAAATGCCGGTTTCCCCGCGGGCTGCTGCCTTGGAGGGGGCGGAACCGGATTTGGTGTAGGTGTTCACGTTCTTGCCGATGGCCTTGAGCAGCTTCATGGCTTCGTCTTCGCCAAACAGCTGTGTAATGGTGGCCAGTTCTGTATAGGCGGTGCCCGAGGAATTCGGGTTTGCCACCTGAATTTCACCGGCATATTCCGGTTTTGCCAGATCTTTCCAGCAGGCCGGTGGTTCAACACCTTTTTCGGCCAGAATTTCAGAGTTATAGGCAATTCCCAGTGCGCCCATGTGAATGCCGATGGTGCGGCCTTCGGAAATTTTCGCCAGGTTCTGCGCCCATGGATGCAGCTCTGAAATGTCAACGCCGGTGGCTTCGGTCAGGCCTTCGGCAGCGGCGATCAGATGCGGATCCCCCGTGCCGCCCCACCAGACGTCGATTTTCGGATTGTTGCCCTCGGCACGCACCTGCGCCAGCGTTTCACCGGTGGATTTGCGCACCATGGCAACCGTGTTGCCGGTTTTTTCCTCATAGGCGCTGACCATCAGGTCGCACCAGTCTTGCTCATTAGAACAAACAACGTTCAATTCGCCCGCTTGCACCTGTGCGCCGCCCATTACGGCGGCAAATACGGCGGCTCCTATCAATGTGGTCTTTTTCATGGTCTCTCCCTAAAAATGTCGGGGTCCGTGGCGCAAAGGCACACAGCACCCCCGATCCGTTGTAATTTTTTGTACAGGCTTGATGAGTCTGTGATTTTTTGTATCACCTTTAAGGAGAGTTTGTAATACTTTTGTAAAGCGGAGATGTCTTTTGTCACCTTGCGCAAAGGCGGGAAGGGGGGGCGCTGCCGGTTCGGCCCGTTGCTGGCGCTAAACCCGTCAATTCCCATTGACCCAAGCGCCATTCCCCGCCATATCCCTTTTCCATGACAGAGCTATCCAAAATCCGCAATTTTTCCATCGTGGCGCATATCGACCACGGTAAATCCACCCTTGCCGACCGGTTGATCCAGTCGACCGGTACCGTGGCCGATCGTGACATGGAGGCGCAGTTGCTCGATACCATGGATATCGAACGCGAGCGCGGCATTACCATCAAGGCCAACTCCGTCCGGATCGAATATACTGCCAAGGATGGCGAGGATTATGTTCTGAACCTGATCGACACTCCGGGCCATGTGGATTTCGCCTATGAGGTCTCCCGCTC
>JALWOO010000076.1 GCA_027083485.1 Amylibacter sp.
GTCACAGGCGGCTTTGGCCTGATCATGCTTTTCCTGCGCGCGCTTTTGCGCCTTGAGCAAGGCCTTGTAGCGCCCTGCATCCATGTCGATTTCCTTAAGCGCCTGCGCCAGTGATTTCAGCTCGCGGCGCGCCTCGGCCAATTGGGTTTTCTTGGCGGATTTCTTGTGAAACGAATCCGCCTCGGCCTTGGCCGCTGTCAGGATATTGCCCAGCTCCGACAGACCCGATGCCGCCGAAAACAGCAACTCCCCGAGGTTGCCTTTGGAAGAGAGAATATCATTGCCGCCGGCCTCGATCGTGACGTCATCAAGAGAAAACATGGCGCGGTATTCCTCGCGGCTCAACCCGCCAATGGCCTGACTTAACAGCGCCCCGTTTGCGGGATTTTCCTGCGCATCCAGCAGATCATTGCGCATTTTCTTGATCCGGATCAGATCAAGCGGCCCTGATTCCATGTCCAGACAGGCCCCAAGGCGCATGCTGTTGTAATCATGCAGAAAATTATACCCGCTTCGCGCCGGTATGCCGAAAAGAAAATCCAGATACCCCTCAAAAGCCGTGGATTTTCCGGCCTCGTTCGGGCCATAAACAATGTGAAAATCCGACGTTTTGGCGGGCCTCTCGCCCAGATCCAGAACGAAATCGGTAAAATGCCCATAGCGGACCAGATCAAGCCGGCGCAAGCGCATTATGGCCTCCGCTCGGTCAGCATGCGGGCAATGATTTCATCGCTGCCCTCGCGCATCAAATCCAGCGCCGTTCTGGTGGTTTCCGCCTCGCTCTGCCCAAAAGCATTGCGCAGCTCCACAGGCAAATCGTCAATCAGCCCCTGCAAATGCGACAGGGCCTTTTCCTGCAAAGCAGGCTGGGATTGCAGGCTCGACATGATCTCTTGCAGCGCCACTTGCGCGTTTTCCCCCTGTGCCGCCTGTTCGGGCAGGCTCACATGGCTGGTGATCTTTTCGACCCACAGATCGCCAATGGATTCGGCGGCCTCCCGCATCTGCAACGTCAGCAAATCCAGATCCCGCCGGATCAGCCAGCCAAGCGGGGTTTCCCCCTGCAATTCCAGCCGCAAAATCCGCTGTTCACCCGCATCCGGCCGCTGCGCTTGCAACAGACCGCGCAAATATTCCTGCAAATCTCGCCACTGCGAAATCCCGCTGACATCACACCGCAGCCGCGCAAAATCCACACCGGAGGTCTTGCAAACCTCAAGCGAAACCGTCCCGTCATCTACGCAAACCAAGGTGACGGATTTCTCCCCCTCCTCGCCAATATGGCGCCCCTGCGGCATGCCGGGCATCACCACAAACGGGTTTTCCGCATGGACCTGACGCGAATGGATATGACCCAGACACCAGTAATCATAGCCAAAATCCACCAGATCAGCCACCCGACAAGGCGCATAAGGATCATGCCCTGGCGCACCGGCAAGGCTGCTGTGCAACAGGCCAATATTGTAATGCCCTTGCACCGGATCGGGATAAAGCGGCAGCAGGCTCTCCTCCGCATGGGGTTTGGCAAAGCTGACGCCGTGGATGGTTACATTATGGGCATCAAGCGAAACACTCCCGCCCTTGGCCGAAAAAACATGCACATTCGGCGGCAGTTGCAATTCCCCCAGCAGCCGGTTTTCCGCGTCGTGATTGCCGCGAATGATAAACACCTGAACACCCGCCGCGTGCAATTTCTCCATCTGCCCATTCAGAAAAGCCGCCGATTTGATCGACCGCAAACTGCCGTCAAACAGATCACCGGCAATCATCAGCGCCTGCACCTCGTGCTGCAAACAAAGCCCCACAATCCGCGCCAACGCCGCCCGCGTCGCCGCCCCCACCCGTTCAAAAAGCGCCGGATTACGCATCGCAAGCGAACGCAAAGGCGCATCAAGATGAAGGTCGGCCGTGTGGATAAATCGGAACATATGCGGAATGTAACCGCAGTCCGGCAAACTTGCCACAGCCCATTCCAACCTTTGCCCCATTTGGCGCGTTTATCCCCTTGCAGAAGAAAAAGAAACACACTAGAAAGCCGCAACTTCGGCGAGTTGGCGGAGTGGTTACGCAGCGGATTGCAAATCCGTGTACACCGGTTCGATTCCGGTACTCGCCTCCAATATTTTCAAAGGGTTAGCAG
>JALWOO010000077.1 GCA_027083485.1 Amylibacter sp.
CTATACGGTTGACCCTTCCGGCGTCACCAACGACACCATGCGCCTGCCGCAAGTGACCCGTCGCCTGAGCAAGGCCGAAGTGCTGCATGCGCGCGGCACCGCCGATGCCATGGCGCTGCGGTTGCGGTTCCACAACGAGGCCACCCATGCCCGTTACGCCCCGCAGGGCGACACGGCGCGCGGATTGTATGAATCCCTTGAAACCGCCCGCTGCGAGGCCATCGGTGCCCGCGCCATGCCCGGCACCAGCGGCAATATCAATTCGGTGCTGGAACAGGCGGCGATCAAATCCGGCTACGATCAGGCAAATGCGCTGGAACAGGTGCCGATGCAAGAGGCGCTTGGCTATTACATCCGCCAGCTGGCAACGGGGCGCGACCTGCCCCCCGCCATGGAAAACGCCGTGAATATCTGGCGCGATACCCTTGATGCGCGCATCGGGGATAATCTGGCACAGCTGAACGACACCCTTGCGGATCAGGCCGAATTCTCGCGCTTTGCGCGCCAGTTGATTGCCGATCTGGGCTATAGCGACGAGCTGGGCGATGATCCGGACCTTGACGACGAGGAACAGGAAGAAGCCGAAGAAGAACAGGAAGATCAGGAAAACCCCGATCAGGAAGACGGCGACGAGGACTCCGGCGAGGACGACGAAGAACAGGCGCAGGACGACCAGCAAACCAGCATGGAACAGCAGATGGCGGAAATGTCCTCTGCCGATATGGATGATCTGGACGAAGGCGAGGAAATGGAGACACCGGACGGGGAACCGCCACTGGACCCGCCACCGGCCCCCCATTCGGAGGCCGACCCCGATTACACGGCCTTTACCACCAAATTCGACGAGGAAATCAAAGCCGAGGAACTGGCCGAACCGGCGGAACTGGAACGGCTGCGCGCCTATCTGGATCAACAGCTGGAACCGCTCAAGGGCGCGGTGTCGCGGCTGGCAAACAAATTGCAACGCCGCTTGCAGGCACAACAAAACCGCTCCTGGTCGTTCGATCAGGAAGAGGGCATTCTTGACGCGGGCCGGTTGGCGCGGGTTGTGGCCAACCCGACCACACCGCTGTCGTTCAAGGTAGAACAGGATACCGAATTCAAGGACACAATCGTCACCTTGCTGATCGACAATTCCGGCTCCATGCGCGGGCGACCGATTTCCATTGCCGCCATTTGCGCCGATGTGCTGGCGCGCACGCTGGAACGCTGTCAGGTGAAATGCGAAATCCTCGGCTTTACCACGCGGGCATGGAAAGGCGGGCAGAGCCGCGAACAATGGCTGCAAGAAGGCCGCCCCGCCAATCCGGGCCGTCTGAACGATCTGCGCCACATTATTTACAAGGGCGCGGATGCCCCGTGGCGCCGCACACGGCCCAATCTGGGGCTGATGATGAAAGAGGGGCTGCTCAAGGAAAACATCGACGGCGAGGCGCTGGAATGGGCGCATAACCGCATGTGCCGCAGGCAGGAGCAGCGCCGGATTCTGATGGTGATTTCCGACGGTGCGCCGGTGGATGATTCCACCCTGTCGGTGAATTCCGCAAGCTATCTGGAAAAACATCTGCGCGATGTGATCGCCATGGTGGAAAAACGCAAACAGGTGGAATTGATCGCCATTGGCATCGGCCATGACGTGACCCGCTATTATGACCGCGCGGTGACCATCACCGATGCGGAACAACTGGCCGGTGTGATTACCGAACAGCTTGCCGCGCTGTTTGACAATGACCCGCGCGCCGCCCACAAAATGCTGATGCGCAACCAGTTTAAAAAGGTCGGTTAATGTTCCAGAGCTTTGACACCCCCTCCAGCCCTGAAACCGGCGGCCCGCGTCTGGCGGCCCTGCGCAAGGTTTTGACACGCGAGGGGCTGGCCGGTTTCATCGTGCCGCGCGCCGATGCCCATCAGGGCGAATATGTGGCCGCCAGCGATATGCGGCTGGCGTGGTTGACGGGCTTTACCGGTTCCGCCGGTTTTTGCATTGCCTTGCAGGACAAGGCCGGCGTGTTCATCGACGGGCGCTATACCTTGCAAGTGCGCGATCAGGTGGATCTGGCGCATTTCACACCGGTGCCATGGCCTGATACACAACCCGCTGACTGGCTACTGGAAAACCTGACCGGTGGCGGCGTGATCGGGTTTGATCCGTGGCTGCATACGGCCGGTGAAATCGCCAAGATCGAAAAGCGGCTGGCGGGGAGCAACATCACCCTGCGCCGGTGCGCCAACCTTGTAGATAAAATCTGGCAGGACCGCCCTGCCCCGCCGCGCGAATTGATGGTGCCCTATCCGGCGGATCTGGCGGGCAAGACCCACGCGCAAAAACGCGCAAAAATCGCCGAAAGCCTGCGCAATCAGGGCCGTCGCGCCGCCGTGATCACCCTGCCCGATTCCATTGCATGGCTGTTGAACACCCGCGGCACCGACCTTGGCCAGACACCGGTGGCGCTGGCTTTTGCCATTCTGGGCGATGACGGCCATGTCAGCCTGTTCATGGATCCGGCCAAGGCCGACGACACCCTGCGCGACCACCTTGGCAATGCGGTCAGTATTTTGTCGCCAGAGGCCTTTGCCCCCGCGCTAGAAGCCCTGCGCGGGCCGGTTCTGGTGGATGCCAACAGTGCGCCGCTCTGGGTCAGCGACCGGTTGAAATCCGCCGGTATCCCCATTGAAAACGCCCGCGATCCGGTGGTGCTGCACAAGGCCGTCAAGAACCCCGTGGAAATCGACAGCACCCGCCGCGCCCATCTGCGCGACGGGGCGGCGATGGCGGAATTCCTGTGCTGGATCGACAGCCTTGGCGATGATCCGCAGGTCAGCGAAATCGAGGTGGCGCAGAAACTGGAATCCATCCGCGCCGCCAGTGGCGAGCTGCGCAATATTTCCTTTGACACCATTTGCGGCTCCGGTCCCAACGGCGCGATTGTGCATTATCGGGTCAATACCGACAGCAACCGCCAGATCGTCAGCGGCGATGTGCTGCTGGTGGACAGCGGTGCGCAATACCTTGACGGCACCACCGACATCACCCGCACCATGGCCATCGACACCCCGCCGCAAGAGGCCATCCACGCCTTTACCCTTGTGCTGAAAGGCATGATTGCCATTTCCCGCCAACGTTTTCCCAATGGATTGTCGGGGCGTGATCTGGACCCGCTGGCGCGCATGGCGCTCTGGTCCGAAGGCATGGATTACGACCATGGCACTGGCCACGGGGTTGGCGTGTTTTTGAGCGTCCACGAAGGCCCGCAACGCATTTCCCGCATCTCCGGGGAAAAGCTGCAAGCCGGTATGATCCTATCCAACGAGCCGGGCTATTACCGCGAAGGTGCCTTTGGCATCCGCATTGAAAACCTGATCGTGGTACAACAGGCCGCAGCGCTTGGCGACAAGCGCGATATGCTGGAATTTGAAACCCTGACATGGGCACCGATTGACCGGCGGATGATTGATGTTAACCTGTTAACCACTGTCGAGCGCGACTGGCTGAATGGCTATCACGCGGAAACGCTGGCCAAGATCGCGCCGCTGTGTTCGCCAAAGGTGGCGGCTTGGCTGAAACAGGCCTGCGCACCGCTCGTCTGAATATCCTCACGGCGATGACGGCACGGCATGCGCATCCTTCAATGATATCTGGGTTGCGTGGCTTTTCTTGCAGGTCAGATGGCAGTTCGGGTGAAAACAGCTGGTCGCATTCTCTGCGAGATGGGCCAGCGGGTCCTTGTCATGGGATGCCTTTACAATCTCCGCCACGGTTTCCTGCGGGACAGCATGGGCAAAATCAAGCCCGATGTAAAAATCATTCTCCCAGTTCGATTTGACCGGCAATCTGAACCCCGCCAGATAGAGCATAAGCGGTTTATCAGGCAGGGAAATATCCGGTGCCTGCAACACCACCCCGAGCCTGCCGACACTCAACACATTGGTGACTGTGCAGTTGTCGCCAAAGGTTAACAAAGCCTTTGTATGACAATCCAGCCGCTGTTGGGCCTTCTCCCGATAACGCGCATAGCGAGAATACAGCAAAAGCCCGATCATGGCGATGGCCCCTGACAGCAACACCCAAAAGCGCGTCCCCATGCCAAAAACAGCTTCCGCTTCCGTTTCGGATTCAGGTTGTTGCGCCGTTCGGGCATTCGATTTTCCAACCGCAGGCCCGAATCCGGGAACGGTCTGGTCTTCTCCGGTAACATCCGGCGCAAATTTCGCGCATTCAAAACGTAAACTCAGCCCCATAACCAGATTTCTGATCGACGGCGTATTCCATACCTCTCCGGCTTTGACGTTTTCAGGTGCGCCGGAATTATTCTCCATGAGCTTTTGCTCGACATATTTTGTATATGTCAGCAACCGCTCCTTTTCTGTGGCAAGAAACAGTCCCGTCAACACAGGCGCATGAAAAGCCTGCTTGATCTGGCGTATCCGCTCCATCAAAACCCATGACTTCATTTTTCCCGACCGGACATCGGCATGATCAGCCTGGAGGCGTTCTATCTGCGACAGCACACTACAGGCATTACGTGAATCCGCCGTTGCATCAGGTGCATAGAGCATGCAAAATAAAATTATACAGGAAATAAAATATCGCGCACTCATTGCTGCCCCACTCTCTTTGCACACCCTTTGCCAGAGCCCATACCCCGAAGACAGCCCTGTCTCCTGAATGACACGCCACATTGATAGCAGCAAAAGCATCGAAATTCAGGTATGGCCTGCTCAGCCTGTCCAAAACATGTTACGACTGTTTTTAGTTTCCGCCGTTTACGTCTCAAGACCCGTAATTACATACAACTATAAGTAAATTATGATTAATTACAAACATTTTGTACAGCGCGGGATATTCATACTCCGCCGCATTGTGGCGAACCGATCCCCCACGACGACAGGCCAAACCCGAAAGGCATCGCCTCAATTCATGAAATTCGGCAGGAAGAAATAGAATCCGTAACCGACAACGACCGCCGGAATGGATGTGTAAATCGTGGCGATCAACGCTGCGCGCGGGTTTAGGGCAATTGCCGGAAACAGCGCATCGCCGTCGTTGGAAATCGCATTCGCCACCAGTGCGGAAAACGGCACCAACCCGTTGATATAGAGTGTCGCCACCAGTATTTGCGGCCCGCAGCCGGGTATAAACCCGATCAGCGTGCCAATCAGCGGCATCAGCACCGCCACCGTGGCAAACATGGCCCCGATGTCCAGACCGGAAAATGCCTCTACATAGCCATAGGCCAGATAGGCCCCGAGCACCCAAACCGTGATAAAGGAGGTTTCCTCCACCACGCGCACCAAAGGCGGATCCTCTGGATTGCTGACCGCGCCCATGGGGGAAACCAGCCAGACCAGCAGCAAAACCGCCATCCCCGCCAGCGTCCACACCAGCGCCCAGAATGACGCCTGCGCCCCAAGCTGCACCTGAAATGCATCCAGAAGCCCCAGCCCGAACCCGGGCACAGCCAGCGCCAGAAACAGCCAGTCGCGCCGGCGGATCGGCCCGATCCGTGTACGTGGATCACAGCTCACCGTGGTCCGCCCGGCGATATGTTTCTTGTGGAACCGGTCAACCACCAGCCCGGTAACGATCCCCGCCACCAGTGACACCGGCAGCAATACCGCCGCCGCCATAGGTTTGGTGGCAATCAACAAAAATGCCGCATCGCCCATGGTGCCGGTCAGCGCCGCCACCAGCGCGCCAAGGCTGACATTCCCCGAAGAATACGCCGCAGTCACAACAATTGCGCCGGCACAGCCCGGCGACATGCCCAACAGGGCCGCAATCGGAATTTGCAAACGGGTGCGCTGGCGCAGGAAATCCCCGAGATCAAACCGGAACAACCGCTCGGAGCCATAAACCAGCAACAACGTTGCCCCTACAAACACCGACACCCCCACATAGGCATCATGCATCAGCCCGCGGGTGATCTGCCCAACCAGTCCGGGCCAAATCGCCAGAACTGCCAACAGAAAAACCAGCCCCAAACGCAGAAAATGCCGGCGCATCCAGATTTGCGCCAAATAAATCAGCGTAACAAAATGCGGAACAGAGTTTGCGATGTTCATGGCGCGGGTCCAATGAATTTTGATTGTTGAGTCTATTACTATGGTTATTGCAACTCATTATCAAGTACAAACTCGAGTATTTTACTCGGAGACCTGCAATCCGGTTTTATCGCGGAATACGAAAGCTCACCTTAAGCCCGCCCAGATCCCCGCTTTTGCCAAGGCTGATCCCACCGCCATGGCTGCGCGCAATATCCGCCGCAATGGCCAAACCGAGCCCCACACCGGAGCCGCGATTCTGGTTGCGCGCGCTGTCCAGCCGTGAAAATGGCTTTAACGCCGTCTCACGCAAGTTTCTGGCAATACCCGGTCCGTTATCCTCGACAATGTATTCAATGAAGCCGCCACCCAGATACAGGGTCAAACGGGTTTTATCCCCGTATTTCTGCGCATTGCCCAAAAGGTTGCCAAGCGCGCGCTGCACGGCCTGTTTGCGCATTTTGACCGGTGTGTCGTCTTCGGTATTGCCGGCAAATTCCAAAAGCACCTCGGCCCCGTTGCGCCGGTAATTGCGCACCAGCTGCTTGGCCACCTGTTTTGGCGCAACCGGCTCCACCTCCTCGCCGCCATCCCCGCGCGCAAACGCCAGAAATTCATCCAGAATTTCCGCCATATCATCCAGATCACGCTGCATCATCTCGATTTCGTCGTCTTGCTCCATCAAAGACAATGACAATTTCAGCCGCGTCAAGGGCGTGCGCAAATCATGGCTGACACCGGACAGCATCAGGGTGCGCTGCTCAATCTGGCGTTCGATCCGGCTGCGCATGGCCAGAAAGGCTTGCCCTGCGGCACGGACCTCTGAGGCCCCGCGAGGCCGCAATTCCAGCGTTTCACCTTTACCGAATGCCTCTGCCGCCTGCGCCAAACGCCGGATCGGTTTGACCTGATTGCGCAAAAACAGGATCGACAGGCCGGTAATCAATATCGAGGCCAGTACCATAATCACCAGCAACTGATGCGGATTAGGGGCGGACAAGCGTTGCCTGAGCACCTGAAACGTCACACGTTCCGCGCCCCGATCCACGGTAACAAAAGCAAAACTGCCATCGCGCATCAAATCCACCTGCACCACATTAGGCAGGTTTTCCCGCAAGACCCTGATCACGGTAATGCCGGCAATATCGCGAAACCGGCGTTTATCAACCCGGCTCACTGGCGCAACATCACGTTCAATCCGGATATTCAACGCCGAAGCCACCTGCGGCAAATCCGGTGCCTCCACGGCCATTTTGTCCAGCAACAGGTTCAATTCCAGCGCCGTTGCACCGGACATTTGCTCGGAAACATTTTGAAACAGACGTTCCACCAGCACAACACCAACCACCACCTGAATCAGCACAACCGGCACAATCAGGATGGCAACCGCGCGCCCGAGCATGGATCGGGGCAAATAGGGCTTGAGCCATTTGTTAAACATCTTCAAAACAGGGTTAGGCCCCCGCCCGCCAAAGGGCAAGCCCAAAGGAGACCCCATGAGCACCCCTTTCGATCTGTCCCACAAACCGCATATCGGCAAACCGCTGGAGCTGGAGCCAAAAATACAGGTGGTCACCGCCCCCAATGCCGGCCCGATGACCTTTACCGGCACCCAGAGCTATTTGCTGGGCAAGGATGCCGTTGCGATCATTGATCCCGGCCCGGAGGATGACGCCCATCTCAAGGCCCTGCTCAACGCCCTGAACGGCCGCCCGCTCAGCCATATCCTGATTACCCATTCGCATGTGGACCACTCCCCCCTGTCACGCCGCCTGTCGGAACAAACCGGCGCGCCGATCTATGCCTTTGGCACCGCCCACGAGAGCCGCAGCCCCTTGATGGAACAACTGGCCCAATCCGGTGATCTGGGCGGGCAAGAAGGCATCGACACCGATTTTCGCTTTGACCACCGCCTGCACCACGGCCAGATCATTACCGGTGACGGCTGGGAGCTGGAAGTGATCCACACACCGGGCCACCTGTCCAATCACATCTGCTTTGCCCATAACGCCAGCGGTGCCCTGTTCAGCGGCGATCACGTGATGGGCTGGGCCACAACCATGGTATCCCCGCCCGATGGCGACCTCAGCGCCTTTATGGCATCCCTTGCACATCTGGGCGAACGCCACGACGACCGCGTCTATTACGCCGGCCATGGCGCGCCGGTCTCAAATCCACTCGCCATGGTCAACCATCTGTTAACCCACCGCAAATCCCGCGAATCGCAAATTCTGGATCACCTGTCCCGCAACAGCGCCACCGCCAGCCAAATTGCCAAAGCCATCTATACCGACGTGGACCCCCGCCTGATACCCGCCGCCACGCGCAATGTTCTGGCCCATCTGATCGACCTGTACACACGCGATTTAGCCACCAGCGAAGGCCCGCTTTCCCAGCACAGCACCTTTCATAAAAAATAATTTCACCAATCCACAAAAACCCGCTTGCCGCCCCAAAAATCCACTGCTATACGGCCCTCACCGCAAGGTTAGAGTGTTCCGACGTAGCTCAGCGGTAGAGCAGTTGACTGTTAATCAATTGGTCGTAGGTTCGATCCCTACCGTCGGAGCCAACTCTCTTTTACCTTGCGATCGAAGCGGCCTTATG
>JALWOO010000078.1 GCA_027083485.1 Amylibacter sp.
GGCGCAACGAGTTCATGTCTATTTATCCGAATGCGCTGGATGTGTACCCGGTGGACAGCCCGGATGTGCGGATTATTCCGTGGATGAATATCCTGATTTTCATTGTGCTGGGCCTGTTCGGACTGGGAATTTACCGGCTGGTACAGCGGTTCAAGCGGCGCAAGATCGATCCGTTGATTGAACAGGCCGAAGAGCATTGGGACGCGGTCGAGGCCAAGGCCTCCGAGGCTGGCGACAGCATCGACGCGGCGCAGGGTTGGCTGCACCGGTTGTTGAAACGCTGGTTCGGATAGGGGGCGCTGCCCCGGCCCTGCGGGCCTCCCCCGAGGTATTTTAAGAAAATGAAGAAAGTGCTTCTTTCGGGGGCGCTTTCTTTTTGGTTGAATCGTTCCTGAAGGAAGTCCGCCTGTTTTTTGAGAGCTATTTAAGAGTGTTTGAAAAGGTGGCTGGTCGGTTAGTATCTGATTTATAACGATAAAAAAACTACTAAAAAATTAGTTTGACAAGAGCGTAATCTTGATCGCAATCTGGGCGGGCCGGAATTGTTCGGCGAACGAAACTTAGGGAGGGCTCAAGATGCGTAAGTATCTTCTCTCTGCGGTTGCAGTAACGGCTGTGATTGCAGGATATTCTGCAGCTTATGCAGATGAGGCAGCAGCGAAGAAATGGATTGATGAAGAATTTCAACCATCCGTACTGTCCAAAGATGAACAAATGAAAGAAATGCAGTGGTTTATGAATGCCGCTGCACCGTTCAAAGGCATGGAAATCAATGTGCTTTCGGAAGGGATTCCAACGCACAGCTATGAAAGCGATGTGCTGGCCAAGGCTTTTACCGAAATTACCGGCATCAAGGTCAATCATCAGATTTTGGGTGAAGGCGAGGTCGTTCAGGCGGTTCAGACCCAGATGCAAACAGGGCGGAACCTGTATGACGGCTATATCAACGACAGCGATCTGATCGGCACCCATTCGCGTCTGAAACTGGTTTATACGCTCAGTGACATGATGACCGGCGATTGGGCAGATGTGACCAATCCGGGGCTGGATTTGAATGACTTCATTGGCAAATCCTTTACCACGGGGCCGGATGGCAAGCTGTACCAGCTGCCGGACCAGCAATTCGCCAATCTGTACTGGTTCCGCAAGGACTGGTTTGACCGCGAAGATCTGAAATCCGCTTTCAAGGCCAAATACGGCTATGAACTGGGTGTGCCGGTGAACTGGTCCGCCTATGAGGATATCGCCGATTTCTTTACCAATGATGTAAAGGTCATCGACGGCGTGCCGATTTATGGCCATATGGATTACGGCAAACGCGCCCCTGATCTGGGCTGGCGGATGACCGATGCCTGGCTGTCTATGGCGGGTGAAGGCTCCAAAGGCTTCCCGAACGGGGTTCCGGTGGACGAATGGGGCATCCGTATGGAAGCCGGCACCTGTAATCCGGTCGGGGCGTCTGTGTCACGCGGCGGGGCTGCCAATGGTCCGGCGGCGGTTTATGCGATCCGCAAATGGGATGAATGGCTGCGGGCCTATGCACCTCCGGGGGCGGCGTCCTATGATTTCTACCAGTCTTTGCCAGCGCTCAGCCAAGGCAATGTGGCGCAGCAAATCTTCTGGTACACGGCCTTTACCGCCGATATGGTCAAGCCGAAATCCGAAGGCAACAACACGGTAGATGATGCGGGCAAGCCCTTGTGGCGCATGGCACCATCGCCCCATGGTCCTTATTGGGAAGAAGGCCAGAAGCTCGGTTATCAAGACGCCGGTTCCTGGACGTTCTTTAAATCGACACCGATGGATCGGGCCAAAGCAGCCTGGCTCTATGGCCAGTTTGTGACCTCCAAAACCGTGGACCTGAAGAAAAGTCATGTGGGTCTGACCTTCATTCGCGAAAGCACCATTAACGACCAGAGCTTTACCGATCGTGCGCCAAAACTGGGCGGGTTGATCGAATTCTACCGCTCGCCTGATCGGGTGATGTGGTCGCCAACCGGTGTCAATGTTCCGGATTATCCAAAGCTCGCGCAAATCTGGTGGCAGCAAATCGGGGATGTGAACTCCGGTGCCTTTACCGCACAACAGGCAATGGATCGTCTGGCCGAAGAAATGGATACGGTTATGGC
>JALWOO010000079.1 GCA_027083485.1 Amylibacter sp.
CTGTATATCCATCAATTCGAACTGGGTTTCCTGACGCAGCTTCTTATCCAGCGCGCCGAGCGGTTCATCCAGCAACAACAGTTTCGGGGCCTTGGCCAAGGAACGCGCCAGCGCCACACGTTGCCGCTGTCCGCCGGAAATCTGGTGTGGTTTGCGTTTGGCAAAGGGTGACAGCTGCACCAGCGCCAGCATTTCATCCACGCGTCCGGCAATTTCCGATTTCGGCATGTCCGAGCGTTTCAAGCCAAAGGCGATGTTGTCGGCTACCGTTAAATGCGGAAACAGGGCATAGGATTGAAACATCATATTCACGGCACGTTTATTGGGCGGCAGGGGGGCGACATCCTGACCTTCCAGTGTAATGACGCCTTCTGTGGATGTTTCAAAACCGGCCAGCATCCGCATGAGCGTCGTTTTCCCACAACCGGACGGGCCAAGCAGGGCAAAAAATTCGCGCTCATAGATTTTAAGATCAATATTATCAATGGCGGTGAATTCGCCGAACCGTTTGGTTACGCCTTTAAATTCGATCAATGGTTTTGCCTTTGGATCATTCCATGGATCAAAAGTAATTGTAGATGTATCCAGCATTAAAGCCCCCATTAACCCGGTCGGATTTCAAACATGAGGTATTAAGCCATGAATTTACAATTTGATCAAATTATTTGTGAACAAAATGGCACGCATTGTTTGGCGTGCCATTTTTATGTTCCCGCTAGTGCATCATTTCACCCTTGGCCATTCCGTAATGATGGGCTTGATGATGGTTGCCGATAGCCATCAGGCCGAAAAAATCAAGCGCCTGAATTATGTAAAACTCCTGATCCGATGTGACCGTCCAAACGACGGCATCATCCAGAACCTGAACATCGCTGTTCCAGCCGGTTTCCGCTGTCAGCACTGGCCCATGGGCGGGCACCATACGAGAAACAGCACCACCGCCCTGACCTTTCAGGCTGGCCGTGATTTTCAGGCCATTTGGCAGGCGTTCACTTTTGACATCTGCGTGGGTTACCAGCATGTCCATATCAACAAGGTGCTGACGCAGACCGTTTATGTTGACCTTGCTCCAATCTGTTTCCGGATCGGCACGCAACATTTCGACAATTTCGATCAAGGCAGCAAAGGCCCCCTGACCGGGTTCGGTCGGCAGGGTCATCGCGGCACCCTGTGACATATTTTGCTGGGCCTGCATGCTGCTATGGGTCATGCCGTCCTGATGTTGCATATTATGTGTTTGGGCTTCTTGCGACCAGGCAGTTGTGCCGGTGATGATGACCAGGGCAGTCAAGGTGTGTTTTAGGATTTGGGTGTTCATTTTGGGCTCCGATTAAAATGATGAAACCTTTGTAGACGAGGCTCGTCAAATCAAATATGATTTCAATCATAATGGAAAAATTCACTCTCCCGCCCCCCTTTGACCGGTTGCCGGCGTCAGAATTGCGCCACGTATCATTTCCGGAATCACGCCTAGTTTTTCAGCAAGGGGCAACGCCTTACGAGCTTTTCTTTGTCACCGAAGGGGCTGTAATACTGGAACGCCACACCGAGGCAGGCCAGAAAGTGGTGCTGCATCGGGCAACCGCAGGCGATCTGATTGCCGAGGCGTCGTTGTTTTCGGATAGCTACCATTGCGACTGCATGGCTCAGGCGAACACCGGTTTGGCGACACTGAATAAATCTGCGGTTTTGAAACGTATGGCAGAAGACACGACCTTTGCGATGTTGTTGCTAAAAAGGCTGGCACGGCAGGTGCAGCGCTATCGCCGTCAGCTTGAACTCCGCAGTGTTTTCCCTGCCAGTGATCGGGTGATGGCCGGAATTCTGGATGGGTGGCTGAATGGCACTGTGCTTGCTTTTGCAAATGATTTGGGACTGAGCCACGAAGCTACCTACCGCGCCTTGGCCACGCTGGTTGCCCAGGGCAGGCTTCACAAAGTCGGGCGGGGAAAATATGTGGTTCCCCCGCCGTAGTGTCAGAATCTATTTTGCCGTTGCCAAAAGGGCGGCATTCCCGCCTGCGGCGGTGGTGTCGATGCAAATATGGCGTTCGATTGTCAGGCGTTCCAGCGGATCAATTTCAGAGATCAACGGGATAATCGGACCATCCCTGCGGGATAAGGCAATGCGGATCTCTGTCAGATATTCCGGCGCGCTATAGCACAGGACAGCGTCTATCCCGCTCAGGGTTTGCAAGGCTTCCGGCTCGAGATAACCCTGCGCCAATACCGGCGTACAACCGGCGTTCC
The DNA here is from genome assembly GCA_027083485.1 of Amylibacter sp. Classification (GTDB taxonomy): domain Bacteria; phylum Pseudomonadota; class Alphaproteobacteria; order Rhodobacterales; family Rhodobacteraceae; genus Amylibacter. Next base: position 2,250 of record JALWOO010000079.1, read on the forward strand.
GGCAGGCGGTTTCTTGGGCTGTGAAATCGTCCGGTTTGGGGCCAAGGCACAAAACCACGCCGCGGCAAAAACGGGTCAACTGGTTGGATTCACCAGTCGGGCCGGGCAATGTTACGGTGCCAAGCGTGACGGCTGCGGGATTTTTGGCATTGCTAAGGGCTTTTTTCAGGGACGATACAGAACAGCCCCCTTTCTCGGTGCCGTCTTGGCGGGTCTCTGCCTGTTGAAAGCGCGGCACATAGGATGGACCGCCCGCCTTGGGACCTGTGCCGGACAGACCTTCCCCGCCAAAGGGCTGTGAGCCGACTACCGCACCGATCTGATTTCTGTTTATGTAAATATTGCCCACCCGCAACTGTGATGTGATTTGTTGAACGCGGCTATCAATGCGTGAATGGATGCCAAAGGTCAGGCCATAGCCCTTGTTGTTTATTGCAGAGATTACCTGATTGAGCTGCGAGGATTTGAACGTTGCTATGTGGAGAACAGGGCCGAAAATTTCCTCGGCCAGATCCTCGATACCGGATACTTTCAACACGGTTGGCGCGACAAAGCTGCCCTTGATCGGGGCTTTCAGCTCTTTCAACACACGCCCTTGATAGCGGGCGGTTTCGATGTGGTTCACGATTTTGGCCGCTGCGGTTTTATCAATCACAGGGCCGATGTCCGTGGAGAATTCCCACGGGTCTCCGATGACCTGTTCTTCCATGGCCCCGAACAGCATTTCCATCAAAGGCGCGGCAATGTCTTCCTGAAGGTATAAAATCCGCAATGCCGAGCAGCGCTGTCCGGCGGATTGAAACGCGCTGGTGATAATGTCGCGCACCGCCTGTTCCGGCAGCGCGGTGCTATCAACAATCATGGCGTTCAGGCCGCCGGTTTCCGCAATCAACGGCGCGTCCGGCGCAAGGTTTTGCGCCATGGAGCGGTTGATGTGTTGGGCGGTAAGGGTGGAACCGGTAAAACAGACCCCGTTGATACGCGGATCAGACGTAAGGGCCGCACCGATAACCCCACCGGTTCCCGGCAGCAGTTGTAAAACCTCATGGGGTACGCCCGCCTCGTGCAACAGGCGAATTGCCCGTGTGGCGATCAATCCGGTTGATTCCGCCGGTTTTGCCAACACCCCGTTTCCGGCGGCAAGGGCTGCGCCAATTTGGCCGCTGAAAATTGCCAAAGGAAAATTCCAGGGTGAAATACAGGTGAAAAGCCCCCTTGCAGGCGTATCGTCCAACTGCTCTGCCTGATCTGCATAGTAACGCAAAAAATCAACGGCTTCGCGCAGCTCGCTAACGGCGTCCGGCTGGCTTTTTCCGGCCTCGCGTGTCAGCAGTGCAAAGAATTCGCCAAAGTTTGCCTCATACAAATTCGCCCCGCGCCGCAAAATATCTGCACGCTCAACTGCCGGTACTGTCCATGGGCGGGCGGCTTGCAACGCGTTTGTAACGTCGGTCTGGCTGGCAAAGGTGACTTGGCCAACTGTATCGGTTGGGTCGGCCGGGTTTTGAACCGGCAAAGGTTTCTGACCGATAACGGGCACCGCAAGTAAAGGGCACGCTGTCCACTGATGATCTTTGAAGGGCGTGCGGGCGGTTTCTATTTTGTCCAGATCAACGGTATCATGCAGGTCGTGGCCTGCGGAATTTACCCGCGTTGGCGCGAATAGTTCTGCGGGTAATACCACCGCAGAAGAGATCGTGCTGCCATTGGCCAACAGGGTGTCATAGGGGTCTGCCACAACGGTTTCTGGGGCAACATCCTTGTCGACAATCTGATTGACAAAAGAGCTGTTCGCTCCGTTTTCCAACAGGCGCCGCACCAGATAGGCCAGCAAATCCCGATGCGCGCCAACCGGCGCATAAATCCGGCAGCGTGTGCCCTGTTCGCGCAGAATGATATCGTGCAGGACTTCACCCATGCCGTGCAAGCGTTGGAATTCAAAGGATTGTTTATCCTGTGCCAGTTCCAGTATCATCGCTACGGTGTGTGCGTTATGAGTGGCAAATTGGGGGTAAATGCGATCTGTCATCGACAAAAGCTTTGCCGCATTACCCAAATAGCTGGCGTCGGTTTCTGCCTTTTGGCTAAACACCGGAAACCCTGACAGACCCTCTACCTGTGCGCGTTTGATTTCCGTGTCCCAATAGGCACCTTTAACCAACCGAACCATTATCCGGCGATCAAGGGATCCGGCAAGGGTGTAAAGCCAGTCAATCACCCCGCTTGCGCGTTTGCTGTAGGCCTGTACAACCACCCCGAAACCGTCCCATCCAGCCAGATCGGGCGATTGCAAAACCTGCTCGATCACATCCAGAGAAATATCAAGCCGGTCAGCCTCTTCTGCGTCGATGTTAAACCCCATTCCCGCGTCGCGTGCCATTTTTGCCAAATGCAATACCCGCGTCGTCAGTTCCGCCATAACACGGCTTTTCTGGCTCAGTTCATAGCGTGGGTGTAGCGCCGAGAGCTTCACCGAAATTCCGGGGTTTTTCCGAATGTCTGTCGATGTGCAATACGGGGCAAGTCGGGAAATTGCTTCGGCATAGGCTTGATAAAACTGTGCCGCATCGGTGGCCGTCATTGCGGCCTCTCCGAGCATATCATAGGAAAATGTGTATCCCTGCTTTTGCTGTTCCGCACCGCGTTTGACGGCCTCTTCAATGGTGCGCCCCAGAACAAACTGATGCCCCATTTCACGAATGGCTCGATCAACAGCGACGCGGATCACCGGTTCGCCAAGGCGTCTTATTGCCCCGCGCAACACCGATGCAACGCCGGTGTTTTCCTGATCCTGCAAAACCTTGCCAGTCAGCATCAAAGCCCATGTAGAAGCATTTACCAAAGACGAAGACGAATGCCCGAGGTGTTCGCCCCAGGCGCTGGGCGCGATTTTATCTTCGATCAAGGCATCAATGGTTTGGGCATCGGGCACGCGCAACAAGGCTTCGGCAAGGCACATGAGCGCTACACCTTCGTCCGTGGACAGGCCATATTCGGCCAGGAAAACCTCCATTAACGCAGGGCTGGAATCGCCCCTGATGTGTTTGACAAGGTCAATAGCCCGTTTATGTGCCGCCTGCCGTGTGGCGATTGGAATTTCTGGCAGGTCGGCCAAAACCTGATCGTTTTTCTGCAAGGTGGTTGTACGAATACGGGTGCGAATTTTTGCGAGTATTGTCATCGGGCGATCCAGAAAAAGCACGCCGGCAGTGGCGTGAATCGACCCTAGCACAGCTGAAAACGGCTTTTTGACTGATAAATTGTATGATATAGGCAAATAGGTGGTAATTTCTTTTTAGTTTCAGACAAATAAGTTAAAAAATGGCAAATAACAGGCAAATAGATCAATTTGACAGGGCAATCCTGCAAGAACTGGCCCATGATGGACGCTTACCGGTCACGGAGCTGGCCTCCCGTATTGGGCTGTCTAAAACGCCTTGTCAGAACCGGTTGAAACGCCTTGTAGAAGAAGGATTTATTCAAGGTTTCAAGGCCATTCTGGACCCGGTTAAACTGGACCGGCAGCACGTAGCCTTTACAGAGGTAAAGCTCAATAACACCACGGAGAAGGCGCTTGAAGCGTTTAATCAGGCGGTGCTTGGCGTGCCGGAAATCGAATCATGCCATATGATTGCAGGTGCTTTTGACTATCTGTTGAAGGTTCGCACGCGAAATGTGACCGATTACCGCCGCGTCTTGGGTGAGGTGATTTCCGCACTGCCCTATGTGGCCAGCACCTCGACCCATGTGTCGATGCAATCGGTGAAGGATAGCGTGATATAAACGACATCCACGTCGGGTTTTCGCCGGCACACAAAAACTGATCGGGCTATAAGGCCGGCTAATCCAGTAAATCCGTTGCCGGATTATCGGTCATTTCCACATCGTCATAATATCGCTGCGCCTGTGAAACAGAACGATGCAGCGACAGGCGCATAGCCGCCTGAATGGGCGCGCCGTTCAGGGCGGCTTGTGTCAGGAAACCGGAACGCAACCCGTGCGGAGAGGCGAAATCCGCCGGATAGCCGGCAAGCTGCAACCGACGTTTGACAATATCGCGGATCGCGTCGGGGGATAGGCCCCGTTCCAGCGCATCGCCGGATTTGGTGATCGGGCGAAACAAGGGGCCGTCGGTTATGGCGGCAGCTTCGATCCAGAGCGCAAGCGCCTTGGCAGCGCGCCCCTTGAGGATCAGGCGCGGGGTATTGTCTTTGGTTGTGGTTTTGGTGTCCAGAAGTTGCAGCCAGATCACGCCGGTTTCGTCAAATTCCTTTAGCGAAATATCGGTGCGCATCAGGCCGGTGATTTCCGAACGCCGCCGACCGCCAGAGGCCCAGCCCAGCATCAGAATTGCCCGATCACGCACATCGCGCAGGGAATATTTACAGGTTTCCAGCATGGCTTCCAGCACGGGACGGGTGATCGGGTTTTGTGATTTCGGCGCAATCGGGCGGGCCGCAGCGCGGCGGGCTTTGGATCGGGCTTGTCGCACCAGCGGGGCCTCGAAGGGGGAATTCAGGTTCTTCATCCGGTGAAAGGCCCGCCAACTGGCAATACGCCGGTCCAGCGTTGACGGTGCAGGGCAGGCCAGCGTTTTGCGCAGCCGCAGGACAATCAACTGATCGGCAACCTGCCGGCCAGTGTCCGCCGGATCTGCTGTTTCCAGATTTCGGGCGTGATCCAGAATAAAGCGGAGCGCCACAGATTCCTGTTCCGGCCATTCCAGCGGCCCGCCAAAGGCGGCTTCGCGCCATGCGGTGATATAGATCAAATCCCGTTCATAGGCACGCAGGGTATTTTTCGGCGTTCCTCGTACATACAGATCGGTCAGGGCGGCCTCGTCCGCGATGGACAAGGTGGGGGGCGTGAATTTGGACAGGGGCGATTTTGGCATAGGCCCGTCTTAGAGCATTTGCCAAGCGCCTACCAGCCTTGCAGATTTTCGCGCACGATTTGATCCAGCATGGCAATGGACGGGGTAGAATCGTTCAGGCAAGGGATCACGCTGCAATGAGTGCCCCCTGCCTGTGTGAATTTTTTCACCGCCCGGATGTTCAACTCTTCCAGCGTTTCCACACAATCCGCAGAAAAGCCGGGGGCAAGGAGTGTAACCTTTTTAATGCCGTCCTTTGCCAGATTGACCAGCGTTTCTTCGGTGTCGGGGGTAAGCCACACAGTGCGGCCGGAGCGGGATTGATAGGTCAGTAAAAGTTGCCATTCTTTCATACCAAGGGCATTGCGTAGCAGGCTGACGGTGGTTTCACAATGCTGTTGATAGGGATCGCCCTTGGTGATGAAATCCACCGGCAGGCCATGCAGGGAGGCAATCGTGACCTCCGGTTGCCAAGCCAGCTGTGCGTGGTGGGCCTGAATGCTGGCGGCCAGCGTGTTGATATAGGCGGAATGGTCGTAATAGGGCGCAATGCTGCGCAGGGTTGGCTGGTTGCGTAGTTTTTTCAGGGCATCGAAAACGCAATCCATGGCGGTTCCTGTGGTGGCGCTGGAATATTGCGGATAGAGAGGAAACACCAGAATCCGCGCGCAGCCCTGATTGGCCAGCTCTGAAATTTTCTGTTCAATAGAGGGCGTGCCGTAGCGCATGGCCCAGTCGATCACCAGATTGCCGTGATCCGCCAAAGCCGCCGAGAGCCGGTCCGATTGCGCGCGGGTAATGGTACGTAAGGGGGATTCATCGCGGTCCCTGTTCCAGATCAGATCATAAGCGCGACCGGATGATTTCGGGCGTTTGGTCAGGATGATACCGTTAAAAATCAGCCACCAGATCGGGCCGCTTGCCTCTATTACCCGCTTGTCCGACAGGAATTGCTTTAGATAGCGCCGCATGGACCAGTAGTCGGTCGCATCCGGAGTCCCCAGATTGATCAGCAAAAGGCCGGTTTTAACGGGGTCAGCCATAGCTGAGAACTTTGAACGGGGGGTGCATATTCTGGGTGTGTTTATCCCCGTTGGCAATACGGCGCAGGGTTGGAATGCTCAGGATCTTGATGTGAGAAATGCTTCTGAATTCGATAATCCCGCGGTTTTCCATATCTTTGAAACAGCGGCTGACGGTTTCCGGTTGCATGCCCAGATATTCGGCCAGATCAATGCGGCGCACGGGAATGATAACTGAATTTTTTGACACATCTGCGGCCTGACGACTGCGACATTCAAAGATAAAGGAGGCCAGTTTTTCCAGAGCCTGTTTTTTTGCCAGATCGGCCGAGTGGTCCATAGCCCGATAATTTTGGGTCCGGAGATTGCCCCAGATCACCCGCTGGGCATCAAGATTGCTTTCCGAGAT
>JALWOO010000080.1 GCA_027083485.1 Amylibacter sp.
ATAGCGTGATGAAATGCGATGTGCTGCTGCTGGTGACGCTGGAAACCAAGCAAGAAGAGGTCGACTATCTGGCGCAGGCGCTTGGCATTTTCGGCATTCAGGCGCGCATCATCGATATTTCGCTCGGCTCTGGCGGGGCGGTCTGGAGCCCGCGCGACAAAATTGCCGCGATGGATCGGGTGGTGGCAAGCACTGCTGAAAAACTGCAACAGGCCACCGCCAACCGTAACGCGGTTGTTGTCGGGCTTGGTGGCGGTACGGGCGGCGATATTATCATGCGCCTGATGCACCATTTGCCCATGACCAGCCGCAAAATGCTGATCTCTCCGATGCCGTTTGACCCGCGCGCAGAGGTCGCGGACAGCTCCATTATCCTGTTGCCAACGCTGGTTGATATTTGCGGGTTGAACGGCATCCTGCGTCAAGTGCTGGACAATGCGGCGGCAATGATTGCGGGGCTTTGTGACACTGCGCAAAGCGGAGCCTCTCCCACCGCTTCAATCGGGATTACCGCGCTGAGCACCCTGTCCGGTGCCACACAGGGGGTTGCCTGTGGTTTGCGCGCTTTGGGGCATGAAACCACAGTGTTTCACGCCAACGGATTTGGCGGCGCGGCCTTTGCCCGCTGCATTGATGACGGCTGCTTCAAAGCCGTTGTCGATGTCACCACACACGAGCTGACGCGGATGCTGTTCATCGGCAGCCACACGGCCATGCCCACACGATTTACCGCCGCCAGCGCCAAAGGCCTGCCACAGGTGATCTTGCCTGGCGGGGTGAATTTTCTGGGGTTTGAACGTCTTGAAACCGTGCCGGCCGCTTATCTGGAGCGCCCCCATTACCGCCATTCGCCGCTGTTTACCCATGTGAAACTGACAGCCGATGAAATGGCGCATCTGGCGGGGGGGCTTGCGGAATACCTCAATCAGGCCAGCGGCAAAACCGAACTGATCGTGCCCATGGGCGGGTTTTCCAGCGAAGATATTTCCGGCGGGGCAATAGAAGATCCAACCCTGCGGCAGGTATTTTGGCAAAAAGTTACCGAAACCCTGAAACCCCATGTGCGCCTGACCCGGCTGGACAGCCATATTTCTGATCCCGAAACCGCACAGGTGGCCATTGCGGCGCTGTGCGACATGCTATGACCAAGGACAAATGATGAAACCCGACCTAAACGATATCGAATGCAAAAAAGATGCCCTGATTGCCGCCGCCCGCCGCTGTTTTGATGTGGGCATCCAGACCAATGCCGGGGGCAACCTGTCGGTGCGCCTGTCTTCGGCGGATGCGATTATTATCAAGCCTTCCGGCGTGGGCTTTGCCGAATGCACCCGCGATAATCTGCAACTGGTGCATCTGGACGGCACGGTTGAACCCTCGGCGTTTAAACCGTCCAAGGATCTGGAGTTTCACCTTGATCTGTACCGGATTCGCCCCGACATAAACGCCATCGTGCATTGCCACAGCCCTTGGGCCACCGGCTATGCCAGCGCCGGTTTGGAAATCCCCTGCCTGACCGTGCAAACCATGGAAAAAATCGGCCGTCTGCCGTTGATTCCGCTGTCGTCGAACGGCGGACCACAAACTGCCTCCGACATCAGCCCGTTTTTCAAAGACCCCTCTGTGCGCGCGGCGATTTTGGCCAATCACGGCACCATTGGCGTAGGTCCGACCCTGATGGCGGCGCAATATCTGGCTGAAATCATCGAGGAAACCGCCCATGTGGCCTTTGTGCGCGACACGTTGATGGCGGCGCACGGCAAAACCGAAGCCGACCTGCCCAAATACGCCACGCAAAAGGATGCGGCGGCGGATTTGGCCAAGGGGTCCACGTCCTAAAGGCTCATGGAACGGCGAAACAAGGCAAGGCTGGCGGCGAAAAAGGCCGCCCCCAGTCCGGCCATAAGCGCCAGTTGCGGCCAGACGGTATCAATGCCGGCCCCGCGGAAAACCACGGCTTTGGCAAAGGCCAGAAAGTGACGTGACGGCAGCAGGTTAGTCAGTTTCTGCACCAGATCGGGCTGGCTTTCAATCGCGCCCATACCACCGGACAGCATGATGATCGGAATGATGACCATAATCACCAACAGGGCAAATTGCGCCATGCTGCGC
>JALWOO010000081.1 GCA_027083485.1 Amylibacter sp.
GGCCAGATGCAGATCGCCGGTTTTCAGGCCGGCAAATTGTGCGATGTAATCAGCCTGAACGTATTCCACGTTATAACCGGCCTCCTCCAGCACAGCGCCCATGATCTTGGTATTGATCAGCTGGCCGGACCAATCATGCAACGTCAGCTTGATCGGATCAGAAGACTCCACCTCCGCCCAAGCACCACTTGCCACCGCCATCACAGTTGCCATCCCCGCAACCGCATATTTTATTCCTTGTCTCATTTGACACCTCCCAGTGTGGAACGGGATTCGCCCCGTCTATCGCCAAATCGTGGGGCCTAAACCCTCACAGGTCAACAAATACTGCAAACTTGTGTGGCTTTTTCTGTGTTTTCGTTTGCTTTTGAGGTTTTTTTGCGTAACGTGGCCCAAAATTCAAAGGCAAGCCCCATGTCGGAAACAACGATTCGCTCCAACCACCGGGAACAGGAGATCTTGCGCGAACTGCGTCTTGCGGGCGGATCCTGTCGCATCGGGCCTTTGGCACGGCGGCTCGGGGTTTCCGAAGAAACCATCCGGCGCAACATAAAATCATTGCAGGCCAAATCACAGGTTCGCAAAGTGCATGGCGGGGTTTTGCTGGCCGAAGACATCACCCTGACCGAACAACCCTTTCAGGCGCGCATGGATAAAAATGCCAGCGCCAAACGCCAGATCGCGGCGCGATTGGCCGACATCATTTCCGACGGGGATTCTCTGTTTCTGGATATAGGCTCCTCTACGGCTTATGCGGCACAGGCTCTGCGCAACCATCGTGACCTTTATGTTGTGACCAATTCGTTAAGTGTGGCCAGCACCCTTGCCACGCGCAACAACAACCGTGTGTTTTTTGCCGGCGGGGAATTGCGCAGCCATGATGGCGGCTCGTTCGGCCATGACGCGATGAATTTCATCCGCCGCTTCAACGTGCAATATGCCGTGCTGTCAGCTGGGGCAATCAATGCGCAAACCGGCTTTATGCTGCATGATATTCAGGAGGCAGACCTGTCACAGGAGGCCGCAAAACGTGCGCAGACCACAATCATTCTCGCAGATAGTGCCAAATTCGGCCATCGCGCACCGATTGCGGTGGCACAACAAGACAATATTGATATTCTGATTACCGAGGCCCAGCCCCCGGCAGAAATCACCGAAATGCTGGCAAGAAACGATGTAGCGCTGATCGACACCAGTGCTGCGCAAACCTGAAAGATCCGTCATGCAGCATTTCCTGAAAACCATTCTTGCGATCACCGAAGAAGCCGAAAAAATTCCGCTGCGCTATTTCCGCAAAGGCGTTGAAATCGACAACAAACAGGACGCCAGCCCCGTCACCATCGCGGATCGCCAGACCGAAGAATTCATCCGCGCCGGCATCGCGGCAGCCTATCCGGACCACGCCATTCTGGGCGAGGAATTCGGCCAGTCCGACCATTCCCACCGCTATCACTGGATCGTGGATCCGATCGACGGCACCCGCAGTTTCATTTCCGGCATGCCTTTGTTCGGCATGTTGATCGCCCTGCTGGACGGAGACAAACCGGCCTTGGGCGTATTGCGCATGCCCGCGCTGGGCGAAGTCTATTCCGGCAGCGAAGACGGCGCGTTTTTGAACGGGGAGCAGAGGTTGCAGACCTCGAATTGCATCGCGCTGGATCAGGCATTTTTATACATTAACGAAGGCGAAAAACTGCTGGCAGAGGAGCCGCAGATTTTCACCACCCTGTGCAATTCGGGCCGCGAACACCGGCTGAGCTATGACTGTTACCCCCATGCGCTGCTGGCGGCGGGGCAGATTGATGCCTGTGTTGACTTCGATCTGAAGCCCTATGATTTCCTGCCCCTGATCGCCATCATCGAGGCCGCGGGCGGGGTGATTACCGATTGGGACGGCAAGCCGCTGACCCTGAAATCGGGCGGGCGGGTCGTGAGCGCGGCCACAGCGGAACTGCATCAGGAACTATTGGAACTATTAAAAAACCACGGAGACTAAATGGCGGATTTTTCAGCGAAACACCTGATCATTGGCGGCGGAATTATTGGCTGCTCGATTGCCTATCATCTGGCCCGTATGGGCGAAAAAGATGTGGTTTTGCTG
>JALWOO010000082.1 GCA_027083485.1 Amylibacter sp.
GCCGCGGAAAGGCGGTCTTGGCGAATTCCATATAGCGCCCCAGCGCATCGTCGATCCGGGTGGCCTCGCCGATTTCCTCGGGCGGGGCCAGCGGGATTTGCTCCTGCAAGGCCAAGGCTTCGATTTCGTCCTCGACCTCATCCGACAGCTTATAACCATCCGGCCCGAAAAACTTGATCCCGTTGTCGTGATAAGGGTTATGCGAGGCCGAAATCATCACCCCCACATCGGCCCGCATGGAGCGCGTCAGCATCCCCACCGCCGGGGTTGGCACCGGCCCGAGCAAAAACACGCTCATGCCGGTGGAGGCAAAACCGCCGGTCATGGCGTATTCCACCATATAGCTGGAACGGCGCGTATCCTTGCCGATCACCACGCGGTGTTCGCGTTTGTCCGTGCGGAAATACCGCCCCGCCGCCGCGCCCAGTTTCAGCGCCATTTCGGCGGTCATCGGATAGGTATTGGCGCGCCCGCGCACCCCGTCGGTGCCAAAAAGTCTGTCTGCCATGGTCTGCCTCTTACGTGCCTTTACAGCATTGCCCGCCATAAAGAGATTGCCTGTTTCGTTTCCGCTATATCATGCACGCGCAAAATCTGCACCCCCTGACGCAGCCCTTCCAGCCCGACAGCAATGGATCCGGGGGCGCGTTCGGCGGCTTCCTGCGCATTTCCGATCACGCCAATGAAACGTTTGCGCGAAACCCCGAGCAGAACCGGACAGCCCAGCCCGTGAAACAACGACAGCCCCCGCAGCAGCGCCAGATTGTGATCCTGCGTTTTGCCAAAGCCGATGCCCGGATCCACCACGATCCGGTCGCGCGCAATACCCTGTGACACAGCGAAATCAATGCGCGCCTGCAAATAGTCATACACATCCAGCAGCACATTTTCATAGGCCGGATTATCCTGCATGGTCTTGGGATCGCCGCTTGCGTGCATCAGACACACCGCCGCACCGCTTTGGGCGGCAACGCTGGCGGAACCGGTATCAAAGCTCAGCGCCGTCACGTCATTGAACAACCGCGCCCCGGCGCTGAGGGCAGTACGTGCCACATCGGCCTTGCGGGTATCAATGGACACCGGCGGCAGGTTGCCCTGTTTTGTAATCGCGCGGATCACCGGTTCCGTGCGGGCCTGTTCCGTTGCCGGCTCAACAAAATCCGCCCCCGGGCGGGTGCTTTCACCGCCAATATCCAGAATATCCGCGCCTTCCCGCGCCATGGCATTTGCCCGTTTCAGGGCCGTATCGAAACGGTCAAACTGCCCGCCATCGGAAAAGCTGTCGGGCGTGGCGTTCAAAATCCCCATGATGCGGGGTTCATCCATGGACAGCCCGCAAATATCGGCGCGGCGGGCGCTCAGGCGTTTGCAAACATCTGCGGGCAGATCGGCCACCGGCAACACACAGGAAGCGCCCCCCCGTTGCAGGCGCTCCACATGGGTAAACCACATCGGCCCGCCGGCCAGATCCAATGCCCCTGCGGGCCGGCACCGGTCGCTCTGAACAATCGGGCGGTAATAGAAACCGGTCATTAATCCAGCACCTTTCGGTAAAAGATCACCTTTTCGGTTTGCACAAATCCCAAACGTTCATGCATCAACTGGGACTGGTAATTGCTCAGCTCCACATCGGAACCGAATTCGGAAAATCCGGCCAGACGGGCCTTTTTCTCAAGGTACTGAACCAGCGCGCGGGCAATTCCCTGCGAGCGGTATTCTTCGCTGACCCAGACGCCTTCAAGGAAAGGCACCGGTTGGGAGTGACAGCCATTGGCATAATCGCGCAGGGCGTATTCGGCAAACCCGACTGCTGCGCCTTTATGTTCCGCCACATAGGCCGAGCGTTTGGAAGATTTGAAAATCCGCTGCATTTCCGCGACCAGCGCCGCATCGGAATGATTGGGCCAGAGCTGGCGATACATCGTCAACCACAGCTCCACATCTCCCGCATGCAATTCGCGAATCGTGACATCCATGTTCTCTACTCCGTTTCATCCCATCGCACCGCCATTTGTGCGGCAACCCCCGACAGGGCCGCAAACACAAACACGATCAACCCATAGCGCATTTCGCTCACGTCCCCAAGGCTGCCCACGA
>JALWOO010000083.1 GCA_027083485.1 Amylibacter sp.
ACGGTCTGGCCCACGGCCGACAGCAGGGTTTCGGCCATTTGCAAATCGGCCTCGGTTACATTGGCATTGCCGATCATTGCGGTAATGCCGCGCCCGATGGCGGCAGGGGTGTTTGGCATGGCGCGAATGATCGGGCTGTCCGCCCCCAGCACCGATTCGAATGCCGCAATGCTTGTGCCCGCAGCTACCGACAAAAACACCGTATCCCCTCCGCCCAGCGCCTGAAGACGGGGCAGCGCGTCACCCATCATTTGCGGCTTTACCGCAATCAGGCAAATTGCCGGATGTTCGGGCAGATCCGTGTTCAAATGCAGCCCCTGCGCCTGCAATCCCTGCAACCAGTCGGACGGATACGGATCCAGCACATAAACGTTTTGCGCAGCCACGCCCTTGGCCAGCCAGCCCTGCAACATGGCCGATCCCATTTTGCCACAGCCCAGCAAGACCAGCCCGCCGTTGTTCACCCGTTGCAATGTCATAAGTTTTTCCTCCGCTTTGCCTGTCAGCAATGACAAAGGTTCAGCCGGAAATCAAGCGCGTCCGAATGCCTGTTCCATGGCAATATCCATTGCCTGATCCACAGAGCCATCGCCCCAGCACACCATCTGGAAGGCCGGATAAAACCGCTCGCATCCGGCCACAGCCGCCGATAGCATCTGATCCACCTGTTCCGGTGCCGCAACCGCGCCCCCGCCCAACAGCAGACCATAGCGATAAACCATCAGCTTTTGATCCCGCCACAGAGAAAACCCGCCGGCCCAGCACTTGTCATTGGCAACATTCATCGCCTGATAAAGGCCGGACAAACGGTCCTCGGGCGGGTCCATGTCAAAGGTGCAAATCATCCGCAGGGTTTCATCAAAAGACGACCAGGCAAGGGTCAGGGAATAGGTGCGCCAGGATCCCTCGATCGCCATGGCAATCTGGTCTTCGGTCACCCGATCAAAAGCCCAGTCGTTAAATTGCGCCAGAGATTCCACCACATCAATGGGGTGGCTTTCACCGATCTCCAGATAATTCTCTGCGTTTGCCATGCCCGATCCTCTGAACCCGATGCCTTTGCGGCGCTATAAAATGGGTCTCTTTCTATCTGTCGCGGGATTTCCCGCCTGCTCTACCAGATATGGTGTGCGCAAACAGGATGGCTGTAAAGCAATAATTGGTCGCTTTTTAAAATTATTCACAGAAATTTTGAAGTTTTCCACAGATTTCAGGCATTTGTGCACAGTTTCAGGCGTTTTCCGGCGCATTCATCAGCTGCAACACAAATTTTTTCGCCATTTCAGCCCGATGTTCCATGGCAGCGGGCTTTAATTCCGCCAAACCGCCACTGACACGGCGAATCTGCAAATCCCCGACCAGCAGGCGCAAATAGAGATCCGCAAAAAGGGCCGCTTTGGCGGTTGGTTTGCGGCGGGTAACGCACAGCCCCAAAAACACCTGTTCGATCAACGGCATGACTGCCGCCCGACCGTAACGGCTCAGTGATTGGCCCAGCTCCCCGCTCGCATCCGCTGCCGCCGCCCGATTGAGCGCAACCGCCCGGTTTCCCAGCAACACGGACAACAGCCGTGGCCCAAGAATGTCCAATACTGCCTCTGGGGGCATTTTGTTGCTCAGCCCCTCTTGCAACACAGCGGTTACCTCTGCGGCATTTTCTTTTACCAGCATCTGGAACAGCCCCTTTTTATCCCCGTACCACCGATACAGGGTTTCATTGGAGGCCCGTGCCCGACGCGCGATCTTGAGCATGGAAATCCCCGCATAGCCCTGTTCCTCCAGCAACTCATAGGCTGCCTTGGCGATACGTTCCTGACGCTGGGTTTTCTGGTCCTGTTTCATTCCGGCTCCTTGGGGTTGACTTGAAGTGTACACATAATTACGGATACAAGCAAGGCGTACACTAAATTACGGAAAGGACTCCCAATGAAACCCCTCCTCTATATCAATGCCTTTGTGGCGACTGTGTTAACCGCCGCCATTTTCGGTTTTTTCTATGCGTGGATTTGTTCAACCATGTGGGGGCTGGATGCGGCCGATCCCCGGATGGCAATTGCCGCCATGCAGGCGATGAATACATCTGTGCGCAATTTT
>JALWOO010000084.1 GCA_027083485.1 Amylibacter sp.
GCCGGAGCGATCCACCCCCGGCCCTTTGCCGTACCACATGCCAAAAACGCCGTCGAATTTGCCATCGCCACGGATTTCCGCCTGTTGCGCCCCCCAGAGCGCGGTTGCGGCCAGATCCTCGTTCAGACCGGTTTGAAACACCACGTCCGATTGCTTCAGGAATTTCTCTGCCAGCGTCATCTGATGATCCACCGCCCCGAGCGGCGACCCCCGATAGCCGGTCACAAATCCCGCCGTGTTCAGCCCTGCAGCCCTGTCGCGGGCCTTTTGCGCCAACATCACCCGAACAAGGGCCTGTGTGCCATTCAACAAAACCGTCTCTTTGGACAGGTCATAGCGATCATTCAGCGAAATATCTTGCTTGGACATGTTTCCTCCCACTTCCGAGCCTGCGCATATGTTAGGTCATAATTTCTGACCTAACAAGGGGGTTCCATCATTCCCGTTATTGAAATTTAGCCTTTGTTGCCCTAGGTTCAAATCAAGCAAGAAACGAATACAAAAACGGCAGTTGGGGATTTTTTCAAAATGGATTGGGACAAATTACGCATTTTTCATGCGGTTGCAGATGCGGGCAGCCTGACACATGCGGGCGAAAAACTGCATTTATCGCAATCTGCGGTCAGCCGACAAATTCGCGCACTGGAAGAAAGCCTTGCGATCACCCTGTTTCACCGACATGCACGGGGACTGATTCTCACCGAACAAGGCGAACTGCTTTTTGAGGCCACCACCTCGATGAATGCCAAGCTCGAAGCCACCTCAGCGCGCATCCGCGACAGCAAGGACGGTGTGTTTGGCGACCTGCGCGTTACCACAACAGTCGGTTTCGGCTCTCTTTGGCTGGCCCCGCGTCTCGGGCGGCTTTATGATCGGTATCCGGACCTGAAAATTGATCTCGCCCTTGAGGAACGGGTTCTGGACCTGCCCATGCGCGAGGCTGACGTGGCCATCCGCATGAAAGAACCAAGCCAGGCCGATTTGATCCGCCGTCGTCTGATGGCCGTCAACATGCGGCTTTATGCAAGTCCGGGGTATCTGGAACGGTTCGGAACTCCGGAAACCTTTGAAGATTTGAAAAATCACCGTCTGGTCAGTCAGAACCTGCGCAGCCCGCAGGTCAGCGCAGGGATTGAATGGCTGACCCCGATGCTGGTGGGGCAGCATGTGTCACATTTAACCGTGAATAACTACTTTGGCGTCCTGCGTGCGGTGCTGCATGATGTGGGTATCGGCATGTTGCCCCACTATGTTGCCGCAGACAATCCACAACTGGTTCGGATCATGCCAGAGGAGCAAAGTCAGGAAATTCCGGTCTATCTGGCCTATCCGGAAGAACTTCGCCATTCCAAAAGGGTTGGCGTCTTTCGGGATTTCGTTCTTGAGGAAATAAAAAATGACCGGTCAGGGAAAAATCTAAGCGAGTAATATCAATTGCATACGCACCTTAAGTTGAAATGTGGCGCTGGTATGCAAAAATGTCATAGCGGATATGCAACTACTGTGACCTTTTTACACTTGTTGTTAACACCTATGCGCTATATCTATGAATTGAAGGCGGACGGTCGAGCCTCTGGCTCTCGTCTTTCTTCACCTCCCTGTTGGACTTAAGGCCGAGCTTCGTGCTCGGCCTCTTTTTTTGTGCCACTGGTTATTGCAAACCCGACAATCTCTGTGCCAGCCAATCTTGTTCACTTTGAACCTGTGTGAGTTCCATAGCCCGCAGAAGTGCTTTGCGGGCCAAATCTGTTTGCCCCATGCGCATCAACACATCCGCTCGTGCGGCATAAAAGGGTTGATACCGGTTCAAGGTGTTCGCCAGACCATCCAGCATCTCCAGCGCCGTTTGTGGTCCCTCGCAAAACGACAAAGCCACTGCCAGATTTAGCTGCACAACAGCACCGGGCTGCATTTGAGCAAGCAACCGGTAGAGCGCTGCAATCTGGCACCAATCCGTTTGATCCGCCTGCTCTGCCTCGCAATGCAGGGCCGATATGGCAGCCTGCAACTGATACGGACCAATCCCCCCCTTGCGCAGGGCGGCCTCCAATATCTCTTGCCCTTGTGTAATCAAGCCCCTGTCCCACAGG
>JALWOO010000085.1 GCA_027083485.1 Amylibacter sp.
CCTCAAAACGCGGTCAAATTGTGCGAGGCTCTCGGTGTTGATATCCAGCACCAGATCCCATGTGCCGTTGGTGCTGTAGATGCCGGAAATATCGGGTATCTTTCGCAGGGCCTGCAGGACCGAACGGGACATTTCGCCTTGTAGTTCCACCATCATTACCGCGCGAATGATGTGGTCGTCTTCGGTGTCGGTGACGATGGTAAACCGCCGGATCACGCCGGTTTCCACCAGCCGCACCAGCCGTTGTTTCACCGTGGTGCGTGACAGATCGAGCCTTAGCGCCAGTTCTGTCACCGAGGCCCGTGCATTTTGTTTCAGCGCCGTCAACAGGGCGCGGTCGGTGTCGTCTTTGGCTGTCATGTTCCGTTTTGCCTTTTTACCTTGTCAAAACGACCAATCTTATGTGCGTTTTGCGCAAATTAGCGGCTGTTTGTTGGCGGGGCAAGGGGGGATACAGGGGCAAATAATTGAGGAGCCTTGCCATGACCCGAAGATGTCACATTATCGGCGCGCCGGTTGAAACCGGAGCCAGCCAGCCCGGTTGCCTGATGGGGCCGGCTGCTTTTCGCACGGCGGGCCTGCCGGAAGCCTTGCGCTCGCTTGGCTGGGAGGTCGAGGACAGGGGGGATGTGGTTTGCCAGCCGGCAAAGATTGCGCAGCACCGCAATCCGGCGGTGCATGATTTGGCTGAAACCATCGGCTGGACCAAGGCCCTGAGCAAAGCGGCCTATGATGCGGCGCAGGAAAGCGATTTTCCGGTGTTTCTGGGCGGGGATCATTCGCTGGCGGCGGGAACCGTGCATGGCATGGCGCGCCATGCGGCAGAGCAGGGGCGGCCGCTGTTTGTGCTGTGGCTGGATGCGCATCCGGATTTTCACACGCCGGACACCACGACCAGCGGGCATTTGCACGGCACGCCGGTGGCCTATTTTACCGGCGAAGACGGGTTTGACGGGTTTCCTGCTGTTCCCCATCCGGTGCCTGCGGAAAACATCTGCATGATGGGGTTGCGCTCGGTTGATCCGGCGGAACGCGACGGGCTGGCGCGCACCGGTGTGGAACTGCACGACATGCGCGCAATTGATGAACACGGCATTGCGGCTCCTTTGCGCCGGTTTCTGGCGCGGGTGGCGGCGGCAAACGGGCTGCTGCATGTGTCGCTGGATGTGGATTTTCTGGACCCGTCGATTGCGCCGGCTGTAGGCACTACGGTTCCGGGCGGGGCCACATTCCGCGAGGCGCATCTGATTATGGAAATGCTGCACGACAGCGGGTTGGTGTGTTCTCTCGATCTGGTGGAGCTGAACCCTTTTCTGGATGAACGCGGGCGCACCGCGTTGTTGATGACGGATTTGGCGGCCAGCCTGTTTGGCCGTCGTGTATTGGATCGAAAAACGGGGACTTACTCATGACTTATGCAACAAAACCGGCACCGGGCCATTTGGCGATGGTGCCCTTTGTGTCGGTGGCCGATATGATGGATCTGGTAAACCGGCGCGGGGTTGAAACCGTTCTGGAAGAGTTGGCCGGATTTATCGAGGCGGATTTCAAGCGCTGGCCGGAGTTTGACAAGTCCCCGCGCGTCGCCGCCCATTCACCCGAGGGTGTGATCGAACTGATGCCCACGGCGGATGCGCAGAATTACGGGTTCAAATATGTGAACGGTCACCCGAAAAACATGAAAGAGGGCTATCAGACCGTGACCGCCTTTGGCGTGTTGTCGAGCGTGGCCAATGGTTATCCTGTTTTGTTGTCGGAAATGACGGTACTGACGGCACTGCGCACGGCGGCGACTTCGGCCTTGGTGGCGCGGTATCTTGCCCCGCAAAATGCCCGCACCATGGCGATTATCGGCAACGGGGCGCAGTGTGAATTTCAGGCGCTGGCGTTCAAGGCGCTGGTCGGGATCAAATCGGTGCGGCTGTATGATATAGACCGCAAGGCCAGCGAAAAGGCTGCGCGCAATCTGGCAGAAAGCGGGCTGGATGTGGTGATTTGTGAAACCGGTCAGGAGGTCGTTCAGGGCGCAGAGATTATTACCACCTGTACGGCCGACAAACAGAACGCCACGGTTTTGACAGATA
>JALWOO010000086.1 GCA_027083485.1 Amylibacter sp.
GATCTGGACTGGAACCGTTCCGGCGAAGAAGCCATTCAGGACTACAACAAAGGCGACATGGTGCGCGCTGTAGTAACCGATGTGGATGCTGAAAAAGAGCGGATATCCCTGTCGATCAAAGCCCTGG
This sequence comes from Amylibacter sp., assembly GCA_027083485.1. GTDB lineage: Bacteria > Pseudomonadota > Alphaproteobacteria > Rhodobacterales > Rhodobacteraceae > Amylibacter. The sequence goes on from JALWOO010000086.1 coordinate 128, forward strand.
ACGGTGACCCGTTCGTGGATGCGACTGCCGGCGTGAAGCGCGGTGCTGTTGTGACTGTAACGGTTACCTCCATCGAAGAGGGTGGCATCGAAGTCGAATACGATGGCATGAAGTCTTTCATCCGCCGTTCCGATCTGTCGCGTGACCGTGCAGAGCAGCGCCCAGAGCGTTTCTCCGTAGGGGACAAGCTGGACGCACGTGTGACCAACATCGACAAAGCATCCCGCCGTTTGGGTCTGTCGATCAAAGCCCGCGAAATTGCAGAAGAAAAAGAAGCAGTACAGCAGTACGGTTCTTCGGACTCCGGCGCATCGCTCGGCGATATCCTTGGCGCAGCGCTCAAGGGTCAAGACGACGACGCTTAAGTCAGGCACATTATTACGAATTGAAACGGCATCCATTCGGGTGCCGTTTTTTTGTCAGCCAGAGTTTTTTCCGCGTGGTTCGGGTGATTCCCGTCATAGTAGTACTGACTCGTGATCTGAATGGCCAGACGGTAGAAGTCGAATCAGGCCGTATCGGACTCCGGTTTTTCATGTGCCAAGCTTCGGATTGGCTGACGATTGGCAAAATTTTCCCCTAAAACAGCGTGTTATGCTTATTTTTTTGAATTCATCTGCTTGCACTCTATTCCCTAAGAGAAAGTTTTCTGTAACAATGACATGACGGAAATCTGTAGGCCGGTAATGTGGCTTCAGCTTGGGGAGGATTTATTTCCATGATACGATCCGAATTGGTCGAAAAGATTGCAGAAGAAAACCCGCATTTATATCAGCGGGATGTTGAACGTATTGTCTCTACAATATTTGACGAAATCATTGGGGCTATGGCGGCGGGCAACCGCGTCGAATTACGCGGCTTTGGGGCCTTTTCGGTCAAAAAGCGGGATGCTAGAGTAGGGCGTAATCCGCGTACCGGCGAATCTGTGCAGGTCGAGGAAAAACATGTGCCGTTTTTCAAAACGGGTAAATTACTGCGGGACCGGCTGAACGGTGGCTAGTCCCCTAACGGGATCGAGCCTATGCGTTACATTCGCTATATATTTCTGATTGTTGTCGGCCTTTGTCTGGTGACTGTGGCTCTGGCCAACCGCTCGGTTGTGAGCCTGAGCCTGCTTCCGCCGGAATTGGCGCAGGTTGTCGGCCTGTCCGGCAAAATTCAGCTGCCGCTGTTTCTGGTGATCTTTCTGGGGGTTCTGGTGGGGCTGTTGATCGGCTTTTTCTGGGAATACCTGCGCGAATTCAAAATCCGCTCCGATCTGAACACCAAAAGCCGGGAATTGCACCGCATGGAACGCCAGATCAAAGTGCTGAAAGAGAAAAGCGGAGAGGGCAAAGACGACATTCTTGCCTTGATCGAATAATCCCATGCGCAGCAAAGTATGTGGTCTGAGCACCCCTGAATCGGTGGCCGCAGCCGCCAAGGCGGGCGCGGCCTATGTGGGGTTTGTGTTTTTCGCCAAATCCCCGCGTAATGTAACAATCGAACAGGCCCGCGCGCTGGCGCTGGATGTGCCGGTGGGCCTGTGCAAAGTGGCGCTGACGGTGAATGCAACCGATGCGGAACTGACGGACATTCTGGATACTGTCCCGATTGACATGCTGCAACTGCACGGCAATGAAACGCCGGAGCGGGTGGCCGACATCAAGGCGCGTTACGGCCTGCCGGTGATGAAAGCCGTGGGCGTGGCAGATGCGGATGATCTGCCGGCCATTGCCGCCTATTCCCGTGTCGCGGATCAGCTGTTGATTGATGCCAAACCGCCCAAAGGCGCGGATTTGCCCGGTGGCAACGGTCTGGCCTTTGACTGGCGCTTGATTGCCGGGCGCAAATGGGCGGTTCCCTGGATGTTGGCGGGTGGTCTTACGCCTGAAAACGTGGCACAAGCGGTGCATCTGACGGGGGCTACGCAAGTGGACGTAAGTTCCGGCGTTGAAAGCGCCCCC
>JALWOO010000087.1 GCA_027083485.1 Amylibacter sp.
ACATAGACGCCGGGGGCTTTGGGAGCCGTTGCCACCCCGGTCACCGGCGGGCGGGGCGACCTCCAATGGAAGCCGGACCGGGGCGCGCGCTGGGCTGCTCTCGGGGTGGATTTTGAAATGTATGGCAAGGACCATTCCACCAATACCCATATTTACGACAGGATTTGCCGGATTCTGGGCGCGCCGGCACCGGCGCATTATGTGTATGAAATGTTTCTGGATGAAAACGGCCAGAAGATTTCCAAATCCTCGGGCAACGGCATTTCGATTGATGACTGGCTGAAATATGCCAGCGCCGAGAGCCTGTCTTATTTCATGTATCAAAAGCCGCGCACGGCGAAACGGTTGCATTTCGATGTGATCCCGAAAGCGGTGGATGAATACCATCAGCAATTGCGCGCCTTTCCGACACAGGATCTGAAGGCGCAGTTGAACAATCCGGTCTGGCACATCCACAACGGCCAGCCGCCGCTGTCCGATATGGTGGTGCCGTTTTCGATGCTGCTCAATCTGGCCTCGGCCTCCAGTGCGGAGAGCAAAGAGCAGATGTGGGGCTTTATCAACAAATATGCCCCCGATGCCACGGCTGAAACCCATCCGGGGCTGGATGCGGCAGCGGCGCAGGCGGTGCGGTATTTCCACGATTTTGTGAAACCCAAGAAGGTTTTCCGCGCGCCAACGGATCAGGAGCGCGCGGCCTTGCTGGATCTGTCAAAACGCCTGTCCGAATGGGACGGGGATGCGGACGGGGATGCGCTGCAATCCGTGGTTTTTGCGGTGGGCAAGGAACACGGGTTCGAGCCGTTGCGCGACTGGTTCAAAGCGATTTACGAGGTTTTGCTTGGCGCATCGCAGGGGCCGCGCTTTGGCGGGTTTATTGCGCTCTATGGGGTGGATGAAACGGTTCGCTTGATTGAAAAGGCGCTGAGCGGGGCATTGGTAAAATCGGCATAATCCGGCGGCGCATTTCGCGAACTGGCGTGTTTTTTCACGAAGCGCCAACGGGACAGCCTAATAAATCCGGTCTTAAGGGGCTTTTCCGCCCTTTTGGCAAAAGCCGGTGGATTGACTTGTGTCAAGGCGTAAACCAGACTGAAATTCTAAGATAAGTCGTAACCCGATAATAGGAGAAGGTCATGTACAAGAATATTCTGGTTCCCGTTTCTCTGGATCAAGAACGCAATACGCCTTTGGCTCTGCAAGCGGCGCAAACGCTGCTGTCGGAGGGCGGAAAATTGACAGCCGTCTATGTGGATGAACCGATTCCGACTTTTGCCACCAGCTATTTGCCGAACGGTTACGAAGAAGAGCGCCGGTTAGGCTTGGGGGACGGGCTGAAGGAAGCCGTAAAAGACATTGAGGGTATCAATACTGTCGTCTTGTTCGGAAGTCCGGGGCAGAAAATCGTAGAGTATGCCAAGGAAAACGATATGGATTGCATTGTGGTTGCCTCCCATCAACACGGTTTGACGGATTATTTCCTCGGGTCTACTGCGGCGCGGGTTGTGCGCCATGCCCATTGCGCGGTGCATGTGGTCCGTTAAGTCGGGTGCAAATCCCCGGGACTGAACTGATAGGCCTTACCGAAGCCGCCGTTCATGGCGGCAGCGGTAAGGTGGAATACGACGAATTTGAAATCAGCGAAATCAATGTAAAGCTTTGATTTCGGACTGTTTTTCAAGTGGTGATCACGGATTTTCTGAAAATTTTCATGAGTGCGGGGCAGGAACTCTGCCCGACACTGCAAGGACAGGCGCGGATGCGTGAGGGGGTCGCCTTTGGCTTTTGGCTCTCCAACCAGAAGCGCACAATCAGGGGCCTGTTGCAAGGCCTGGGTGTGCAGTGACAGGTCCGAAACCAGTGAAATCAATACGCCTTCCGGTGTCGTGCCAAGCGCAATGCGGGTGACGAACGGGGTGCCTGTCTGCGGATGGGTAAAGGCCAGTGATCCATATTTAGCACCAAAAATCAATGATTTGGCCTGCGAAATAGCCTGATCGTCGGTTGGGCGGATAAGCGGTGTGTTTTGCGTCATCTTAAAATCCTGAAGCGTTTGTAACCGGTATTATGG
>JALWOO010000088.1 GCA_027083485.1 Amylibacter sp.
GAGCCAAAAGGCCCGGGCCAGAAGCTGCTCACCGTTTCCGGTAGCATGGAAATTGAAGGTCAGGAAAAACCCGCGCTTGTCGGGGAATTCATGGCCTTTGTGCTGGTTTAAACTTCTGCCCAGCCATCCGCCGTTTTGATCCGGTGGTGAATGGTGTTCTGTTGGCCAAGGGTCTGTTCAATGAAACAGCCCTTTTGCGCCGCTGCCACCAATTCGCGCTGCGCCTGCTCCGGTGCGTCGCTGTCAATGAACACATCAATCTCAAAGGATTTCGGCGCGGTTTCATAGAGCCGCCCTTTGGCCTGCCAATCCCATTGCACGCGGGTTTCCACCCGCAGATCGTTCAGCCCCACATCCAGCCGTTTGGCAAAGGCCCGTATCTGGGTCATGATACAGCCGGTCAGCGCCCCCACAAACATCGCCAGCGGCGGTGGGGCGGTGGCGTCACCGCCGTGAAACGCGCCTTCATCCGTGGCCATGGTGAACACTTCTTGCATGGGGGCCACCATGCGCACTTCCAATTCGTTGCGCATCTTGCCGGTGGCCTGCCCCGTGCAATCGAATTGCACCACTGCCTGCGCCGGCTGGCTCATGGTTTCACAATCCGGTTGGACAGGGTGCCGATGTTTTCAATGGTCAGATCGAACCGGTCGCCATCCGCAAGTTGCCGCCCGATTTCCAGCCCGCAGCCGGTGCCGACAGTGCCCGAGCCGATGACCTCGCCCGGGTAAATCGTTTCGGATTTGGAAATATGGGCGATAATGTCGGCGAAATCATGGTGCATGTTGGCGCTGTTGCCCCCGCCCCAGCGTTCGCCGTTTACATGGGCCTCCATATTCAGCGCTACCGGATGGGGAACCTCGTCGGCGGTGAGGATATAGGGACCGATGATATTGCCGGTGTCAAAATCCTTGCCCTTGGCCGGACCAAGCTGCCCGCCCATTTCCACCATCTGCGCATCGCGCGCCGAGACATCGTTCAGAATGGTATAGCCATAGATGTAATCCGGCGCTTCCTCGCGGGAAATATCCTTGCCCTGTTTGCCGATCACCACCGCCAGTTCCAGCTCGATATCCAGAAAATCCGCGTAATTGGGCCAGATCACGTCCTCCCCGTGGCCGATAAAGGAAAACCGGTTGCCCTTGTAATAGACCGGCTGGTCATACCAGACCTGCGGAATATCAAAGGCGCGGCCGGTCATTTTTTCGGCAGCGGCAAAGCTGTTGGTCAGATGTTCCTCGAACACCAGACAATCGCGGTACTGGGTCGGCATCAGGGGCGGCAAAAAACGCGCCTTGCTGATCGGGATCATCGAGCGGCGATGCTTGCGCCGCACCAGCCCGTGCGCCTGTTCCAGCCCGTAATCGCCCTCGGCAATCACCCGCTGCATATCGGTGAACACATCGGTTTCATAGCGGGCGAATTTCGCCGCCTTGTTCAGGTCCAGCAGGGTATGTTCATCAATCGGGGTGGCCACCGTGGTGCGGCCTTCGAATTCTACGGTACACAGGCGCATGGTTTATTCCTTGAATATGGCCACGGCGCGGGTGAATCCGGCAGAGGCATCCTTGATTTTGAACGGAAAGCAGGAGATTTCAAACCCGTTTGCCGGCAGCTGGTCCAGATTGGTCAGCTTTTCAATGTGGCAATAGCCGATCTCCATACCGGCGCGGTGGCCTTCCCAGATGATCGAGGGATCGCCCTCTTTGGCAAATTGCGCCGCTGTATGGGGGAAAGGCGCATCCCAGCTCCAGGCGTCGGTGCCGGAGACCCGCACACCGCGTTCTGTCAGGTAAAGCGTCGCCTCGCGCCCCATGCCGCAGCCCTTGGCCAGATAATCCGGCTGCCCATAGGCCGCCCCCGCCGAGGTGTTCACCACCACAATATCCAGCGGCTGCAATTCATGGCCGATGCGCGCCAGTTCGGCCTCTACATCCGCCGCTGTCACCACATAGCCATCGGCGAAATGGCGAAAATCCAGTTTCACCCCCGGATTGAAACACCATTCCAGCGGCACTTCGTCGATGGTAATGGCGCGCTCGCCGTTGTTCATGGTGGAATGGAAATGAT
>JALWOO010000089.1 GCA_027083485.1 Amylibacter sp.
CACCGACACCGGCAAGCCTTTTAGTAGACCGACCCGCTCCAGAAGTGCAGCTTCAAAATCCAGTTCGCCGTTCATCGCCCGCGCGGTGATCGCGGCAACCCTTTCGCCAACACCCGCCTCTGCGGCCAGCTCGTCGATACATTCCTGCTGGATCATGGTGCTGTCCATATCCGCCAACAGAATCGCCTTGCGCCGGCCCGCTGTTGGCTGAACCACAAGGTCTATTTCCTGCGCCTGCAAGCCTTGCCAGAGCGTTTCGAAATCATCGGGTTTTTGCGCCAGCGCCAATTCACAAGCCACATTTTCGCATAACCAGTCCACAGGCCCGCCGGACAAATCCTGCGCTGCCTGCGCCGCAATTTCAGGGGTCAGATTGGCCTTGGCCGGATCGGCCAGCAGAGTTGCGGTAAACATGCGTGTGTTTCCTATCGTGAACAAAATATCCCGTTTGCGCCGCTTTATTTTCCAAATGCGGCAAAAACGCCAGTCTTAACTGTTGGCAGAACGAAAAGAATCTCTTAGACGCCGCAGTGGGACACCTCTCCCCAACGAGAGGCACATATCTGTGAGGATACCACTGATGACAAGTACAAAACCGGGCACACGCCCGAACAATCCCCAATTCTCTTCCGGCCCCTGCACCAAGCCGACCACATGGTCGCTGGACGCATTGCGCGACGCTGCCCTTGGCCGTTCGCACCGGGCCGCGATTGGCAAAGCCAAGCTGAAAGACGCGATTGAAACCACCCGCGAGGTGCTGGAAATCCCTGCGGATTACCGCATCGGCATCGTGCCCGCATCGGACACCGGCGCGGTCGAAATGGCGCTGTGGTCGCTGCTGGGCGCGCGCGGCGTGGACATGCTGAGCTGGGAAAGCTTCGGCGCGGGCTGGGTTACGGATGTGACCAAACAGCTGGGTCTGGACATCACCCATCACGCGGCGGATTACGGAAAATTGCCGAACCTGAGCGCGGTCAATTTCGACAATGACGTTGTGTTCACATGGAACGGCACCACCTCTGGCGTCAAGGTTCCAAACGGCGATTTCATCCCTGCGGACCGTCAGGGCCTGACCATTTGCGACGCCACATCGGCGGCATTTGCGCAGGATCTGCCTTGGGACAAACTGGACGTGACCACCTTCAGCTGGCAAAAGGTTCTGGGCGGAGAAGCCGCCCACGGCATGCTGATCCTGTCACCCCGCGCGGTTGAGCGGCTGGAAAGCTATACCCCCGCATGGCCGCTGCCGAAAATTTTCCGCATGACTAAAGGCGGCAAATTGATCGAGGGTATCTTTACCGGTGCCACCATCAACACCCCGTCCATGCTGGCGGTCGAGGATTATCTGGTCGCGCTGGAATGGGCCAAATCCGTTGGCGGCAAGACCGGCATGATGGCGCGTGCCGATGCCAACCTTGCGGTGCTGGAAAAATTTGTGGCTGAAAACGACTGGATCGATTTTCTGGCCGAAGATCCGGCCACACGGTCCAACACTTCCGTTTGCGTCAAGATCACTGATTCGCGGGTTGCGGCGCTGGATAGCGCGGCTCAGGCTGCTTTTGCCAAGGGCTTGGCCAAGCTGCTGGAAACAGAAGAAGCCGCCTATGACATCGGTTCCTATCGCGACGCGCCTGCGGGCCTGCGCATCTGGACCGGCGGCACCGTTGAAACCACGGACCTTGAGGCCCTGATGCCTTGGCTGAACTGGGCGTTTGAAACCCAGATCGCAACTCTTTCCTGACACACCGGCAACACGCCGAACCGATTTATAAGGAGGCATAAAATGCCTAAAGTACTCGTATCCGACAAACTCTCTGCAACCGCTGTGCAAATTTTCCGCGACAAAGGCATCGAGGTGGATTTTGAACCCGATCTGGGCAAAGACAAAGCTGCCCTGCTGGCGCGCATTGGTGATTACGATGGTCTGGCCATTCGTTCCGCCACCAAGGTAACCGAAAAAATTCTGGACGCGGCCACCAACCTGAAAGTGATTGGCCGCGCCGGTATCGGGGTGGACAATGTGGACCTGAAGGCCGCCACCCGCAAAGGGGTGATCGTGATGAACACCCCGTTCGGCAACGCCATAACCACCGCAGAACACGCGATTGCCATGATGTTCGCCGTAGCGCGCCAAATTCCGGCGGCCAATGAATCCACCCATGCCGGCAAATGGGAAAAGTCCCGTTTTATGGGCACCGAGCTGACCTATAAAACCCTTGGCCTAATTGGTGCGGGCAACATCGGGTCCATCGTCGCCAAACGGGCGCTGGGGCTGGAAATGAAGGTCGTCGCCTATGATCCCTTCCTGTCCGAAGAACGCGCAGCCAAACTCGGGGTCACCAAAGTAGAGCTGGACGAGCTGGTAGCACAGGCCGATTTCATTACCCTGCACGTACCGAAAACAGACAAAACCGCCGGTATGATTTCTGCCGATGTTATCGCCAAAATGAAAGACGGCGTGCGCATCGTGAACTGTGCCCGCGGTGGTCTTGTGGACGAAGAAGCTTTGGCCGAAGCCATTAAATCCGGCAAAGTTGCCGGTGCTGCATTTGACGTGTTCGCTGTGGAACCCGCCACCGACAGCCCGCTGTTCAACCTGCCAAACGTGGTTGTCACCCCGCATCTGGGCGCGGCCACAACAGAAGCACAGGAAAACGTGGCCATTCAGGTAGCCGAACAGATTTCCGATTACCTGCTGAACGGTGCAGTGACCAATGCCATCAACATGCCCTCTATCACTGCCGAGGAAGCGCCGATCCTCGGGCCTTTCGTCAAACTGGCCACCCATATCGGTGCCTTTGTTGGTCAAATGACCGAAGAGCCGATCAAATCCATTTCGATCACATATGACGGTAAAGTTGCCGAGATGAACACCAAAGCCATCGGCTCTGCGGCTATTTCCGGTGTGCTTCGGGCACAAAATCCGGATGTGAACATGGTGTCGGCTCCGGTTCTGGCCGAAGAACGGGGGATCAAGGTTTCCTCGACAACACAAGCGAAATCAGGTGTTTTTGACAGCTATATCAAGCTGACCGTGACCACCGACAAACAGGAACGCTCCATTGCCGGCACCGTGTTTTCCGATGGCAAGCCCCGGTTTATCCAGATCAAAGGCATCAACATCGACGCGGAAGTCGGGCGGCACATGCTCTATACCACCAACCGCGATGTGCCGGGGATTATCGGTACGCTGGGCGAGATCATGGCGAAACACGGGGTGAATATTGCCAACTTTACCCTTGGCCGTTCCGACGCCGGTGCCAACGCCATCGCGTTGCTGTATCTGGATGAAGCCCTGCCGGAAGCAACCGTCAAAGACCTGTGTGAAACCGGCCTGTTCAATCAGGTGCGCCCGCTGGAATTCGATGTGAGCTAAGCCACAAGAATTGCAAGGCCTGTTATTGTCCCTGCCGGAGGAGCCTCCGGCGGGGATATTTTTTGCGAATTCGAAATATGTTAACCGAGTAATTTGGCCTTGAGCGACAGGTAAATCGTTCGCAGGATCAGGCGCGCGGAAAAATTGGAGCGCAGCATTTGTGTGACTTCACGTTCGGAAAGGCGGGCCAAGCGGCGCACGGCCTGATCCCAGCGTTGCGGCGTGTAATCGGCGATACGCCGGTTCATCATGTAACCATATTTATAATCGCGGGCATAGGCCTTGGCCGCGCGGGTTTCATAGCGTTGCAATGCGGTTTTATCGCCGGCAATAAAGGCAGATAAATCCCGCCCCAGATGGCGACCTTGCTCAATAGCCATGCGGATGCCTTCGCCCACGGTAGGGGAGGCAAAGTTGGCCGCATCACCTGTGCGGATCACTTTGCCGTAAACCAGTTTCGGGTCATAAGGTACCGAGGGAATTATGCCGGCATTCACGTCATATTCCTTAGGGATTTCAATGCCATAGCGCGCAGCATGCCCGCCTTGAACAAAGCTGTTCATCACCTGTCGCGGGGTTAAATCGGTGTCCGGATTGATCACGCCGACCCCCAAGCGCAGCCGGTCATTGGCTGTTGGGAATATCCAGCCATAGCCGGTTAAAACAGTGGAGCCGACAAACAGAACCGCGCGGTTTTTGGCAAAATTTCCACGCGGGAATTCGTATTCAATGCCCACGCCTGTACGCTTCGGTCTCGCCCCCAGATTCAGGCTTTCCCAAACGGCAGAGTGCCAGCCGGACGCATCGATAATATATTTTGACCGGATAGTCTGCACCCCTAGAGAACGGGAGCGGACCTTTGACAGATACAGGCCGTTTGCCTGTTCTTCGGTGCTTACAAATTTGCGGCCGAGCAAGAGCCGTCGATCCAGTGTATCCGACAACCCCGCCAGATACCGATACAGGCCGGTAATATCCAGAACCACCATTTTGTCGTTTTCAATGGGAAAGGACGCCTGTTCATTGTCCGAATAGAAATCCAGCCGGTCAATCACTTGATATAAGTCCGGCGGAATATCCAGTGCCTGCATATCGCACAGAAAGCTGCCGCCACTGGTGCGCACGGGGCGGCCGATTTCGGCATCCTGATGCACAACAATACTGGAAATTCCAGAGGCCAGATGTGACGCCACCGACAGGCCCGCAGGCCCGCCGCCCACAATCAGAACGTCACATTCCAGCGGGTCACTCAATATCCAGCCTCAGCAGATCAAAAACAATTTCGGGGACTTCCTCGGGGGCTCCTGCCAAAGCATCTGCCTCTACCATGTGTAATTCTTCAGGTTCGCCATACCCCCAGAGCGCTCCGACAGAGGGAATATCGTTGTTGCGCGCGCCGATAATATCAAACCGCCGATCTCCGATCATCACACTGCGCGCCGGATCGGCACCGGTTTCATCCAGTGCAAATTTCAGCAGCTCGGTTTTATCGGAATTGGTACCATCCAGTTCGGAACCGAACAATTGTTCCACATGGGCATGAATGCCAAAATGTTCGATCAGCTCGTTCGCATAAACATGCGGTTTGGAGGTTGCGACAAACAGGCGGGCATCCACCTGATGAAAGGCATCAAACATGTCACCGATACCATCGTACACATCGGCAAGGTACATGGCTTCGTCAGTATAGTGTTCGCGATAGATCGCCATGGCCTCGTGCAAATCCGCCCCCGGCCCCAGCAGCACATCAAAGCTGTTGTGCAAAGGCGGACCAATGCACCAGGTCAGTTCATTTTGCGTGGGAATGTCAGCCACTCCCAATTCTTGCAACGTGTACTGAATGGAGCTGGTGATCCCTTCTTTGGGGTCGATCAATGTGCCGTCCAGATCCAGGAAAACAGTCAGCATCAGATTATTTCCATAAACGCCGCGTTGAAGACCGGCGCTAAATTGCCAATGCGGCACTCAACCTGATCTGCATTCGCAACAAGCCGGATGTTTTTCACTTGCCTGCCCCGCTTAAGCCTTTTCGACACACCTTTGACCTTGAGGACATTGATCATCATAACCGTGTCGCCATCGTATAATCCGGTACCATGTAAAGCGCGCGTTGCCATGTCTTCCCTCGCTTAGGTTTACCGAAGCAATACTCTTTCAAAATCAAAAGGTCGACCTAGAATGCGGGCCATTGTTCACAATTCGGCACTAATTGGCCTTATTTTTGCTTTATTTTGCTAATATATTATTCACTAACCAGGTTTATCATCGCCTATGAATACTTAATTCTATGTTCACGTTTATCCAGTGAGGTATCAAGATAATGGTTGCAGCAGCAGAACTACCAATCAACACAACTGCCACCGCGTCCGATATGGCTAATGCCATGTTTGGTGATGGCATGACTATTATTGATGCCACATACACCGGCGATGATTCTTCCTCCGGAATCTATTCCAATGGCGATGCCGTTGCCGGTGCTGTAACCCCATCCGATACCGGGGTTATCCTCTCTACCGGGAAGGCCACAGATTTCACCAACAGCTCGGGTGATTCCAATCAGAGCGCAAGCACAAGCACAAATACGGCCGGTGTTGACGGAGATGCGGACCTGAATGCCATTGCAGGCATGTCCACCTATGACGCTGCCATTTTCGAGGCAACTTTTGTGCCCGCCGGCGACACGCTGACAATGCAATTTGTCTTTTCCTCGGAAGAGTATCTGGAATACGTGAATTCCGGCTTTAATGATGCTGTGGGTATTTGGGTAAACGGTGTCAAAGCAGAATTAACGGTCGGTTCCGGCGATACATCCATTGACAATATTAATACAACGTCAAACCAGAACCTGTATGTGGATAATGCCAATGACGAATTCAACACAGAGATGGACGGCTTTACGATCACGTTAACCGTCAAGGCTCCTGTGACGGCAGGGGCAAATAACTCCATCAAAATTGCGATCGCGGATGCCGGAGATTCTGTATACGACAGCAATTTGCTGATTGCCGGCGACAGCATTCAGTCTGTTGCACTGGCGCATGATGATATGGCCAGCGTTGGTGCCGACGATTCTACGAATATTGATGTCCTTGCGAATGATACCGGTGTTGAGTTGACGGTTACCCATATTAACGGTGTCGCCGTCAGCCCGGGCGATTCTGTTACCTTGCCCACAGGGGAAGTCATCACCCTGAACGCCGATGGCACCCTTACAGCAACAGCAGATTCCGATGTCGGCACCAACACATTCAGCTATACCGTGGCCGATGAGAGTGGAAACACGGATTCCGCGTTTGTTTCCCTTGAAACCACTGCGCCGTGCTTTACAGCCGGTTCATTGATCACAACCAAGCACGGGGAAGTGCCTATCGAAGATCTGGAAATCGGTGATTTGGTTAAAACGCGCAAAGGATATAAAAAGCTGCGCTGGATCGGGGCAAGCAAAACACGCCGGACAGGTTCCCACGCCCCTGTTGTCATCGAAGCAGGCTCTTTGGGGAACCACGACCGTATAGAAGTGTCGCCACAACACAGAATTATGCTTTCCGGCAGCCAGATCCAACTGCTGTTTGATACGACTGAAGTACTGGTCCGGGCCAAAGACCTTGTTAATGGCCGCAATATCTGGCTGGACACCAGCGAACAGCCCGTAACCTATTACCATATCCTTTTTGATGAGCATCAGGTCGTTTTGGCAAATGGCTTATGGAGCGAGAGCTTCCATCCCGGTGAACAGGTGGTTAATGCAATGGATGCAGCGGCCCGCAATGAATTATTCGACCTGTTTCCAAACTTGATGGAGAATATGGAAGACGGATATGGTCCCGTTTGCATGCAAAGCTTGCAGCAATTTGAAGCAAAGGTTCTCACCGACAACCTTGGTGCAAGCCCGCTTAATCCTGCATCATCAATTTGAGTTCACGATCAAGACCAATCCGAGCTGCGGTTGCAAGAGGATATGCCAACCGCAGCAGATGAATGATCCGTTCTTTCAACCGTTAATTTGCACCACCACCTTGCCGGTAGCTTTGCGGGTACGCAACAGATCTAGCGCTTCGTTGGCATGTTCAAGCGGCAGGGTGTGGCTGACATGGGGATGGATCTTTCCTTCTGCATACCAGCGCAGCAATTTGGCAAAACTGTCAGCCAGAATTTTCGGATTTGTTTTGGCATAGCCGCCCCAATAATAGCCGATAATGGTCAGGTTTTTCACCAAAATGATATTAGCCGGAATTTGCGGCACCTCGCCACTGGCAAACCCCAGCGGGATAATGCGACCGTCGGGGTTGGTGGCACGCAGAGCGGCCTTGAACTGATCGCCGCCGATTGGGTCATAAACCACATCTGCCCCGCCAAGGGACTTTACCACCTCGCGAATGTCCTGAGTGGCGGAATCGATCAGATGATCCGCCCCCGCAGCCTTGGCCACCGCCAGTCTGTCAGCCCCTCGGGCGCAGGCAATCACTTCCGCGCCCATCAGCTTGCCCAATTCCACCGCAGTCAGACCAATCCCCCCTGCCGCTCCGAGTACCAGCAAGCGTTCGCCCGCTTGCATCCGCGCACGATATTCAAGGGCGACATGGCTGGTGCCATATGCCACCGGAAAGGCTGCTGCATGCTCAAACGACATGTTGTCAGGGATCGGCAAACAAATTTGCGCTGGCAAGGCAATATATTCCGCCAGACCACCTGAACCGCTATAGCTCACTACCCGTTGACCAACCTGCAAACCGTGAACATCCTCCCCCACAGTTTCGACAACACCGCTGATTTCCATGCCCAACGTAAACGGCAGCGACGGTTTTTCCTGATAGGAACCTTTGATCAACAACATATCACCGAAATTCAAGGCACAAGCCTCTATTCGAATAAGAACCTCACCTGATTTCGGCGCGGGCTTCACCGCATCCTTTAGCTCTAGAACCTGGCCATATTCCACAACTTGCATTGCACGCATTTTTTTTCCTTTTCCGGTTATCCACTTTTAGCAGGGAAATCCCGCAGC
>JALWOO010000090.1 GCA_027083485.1 Amylibacter sp.
GTTCGGCAAGACTTGCAACGATTTCACCGTCGTTAACCGCTGCCTTGGCCGTGATGCCCCGACTGGTTTCACAGTCAACCGAACGCACAATACAATCCTGCGCCACATCCACCAGACGACGGGTCAGATAACCGGAGTTCGCTGTTTTCAACGCCGTATCCGCAAGGCCCTTACGTGCCCCGTGGGTAGAGTTGAAGTATTCCAGCACGGTCAGGCCTTCTTTAAAGTTGGAGATAATCGGCGTTTCGATAATCTCGCCGTTCGGCTTGGCCATCAGACCACGCATCCCGCCCAGCTGTTTCATCTGTGCAGGGGAACCACGTGCCCCGGAGTGGGCCATCATGTAAACAGAGTTCGGTTCCATTTCGGATCCGTCCTCGGCATGTTTGATCGCCGACATTTCCGACATCATCGCATCCGCGACCGCATCCGAACATTTGGACCAGCTATCAACAACTTTGTTGTATTTCTCGCCCTGCGTAATCAGACCGTCCAGATACTGCTGTTCAAATTCCTTAACGCTTTCACGGGTATCGTTAACGATAGCCCATTTGTTGTCGGGAATGACCATGTCATCCTTACCAAAGGAAATGCCCGCTTTGAACGCTTCCTGAAAGCCCATGGTCATGATCTGGTCACAGAAAATAACCGATTCTTTCTGGCCGCAATAGCGGTAAACGATGTCGATGACCTCGCCGACCTCTGATTTCCGCAACAACCGGTTGACCACGTCAAACGGTGCTTTGGCATTCAGTGGCAGTTTGGTACCCAGACGCACACGGCCCGGCGTGGTGTCAAACCGCACCCAGATCGTGTTGCCTTCGTCGTCGATCTGTTCCATCCGGCAAACGATTTTCGTATGCAGGTGAACCAACCCTTCTTCCAAAGCGTGCTCGACCTCTTGCGGACCAGAGAAAACCATTCCCTCACCCTTCAGGCCTTTGCGTTCCATGGTGATATAGTAGAGGCCCAAAATCATATCCTGCGAAGGCACGATAATCGGCTTACCATTGGAAGGCGACAGAACGTTGTTCGTCGACATCATCAACACACGCGCTTCCAGCTGGGCCTCGAGGCTCAGGGGTACGTGGACCGCCATCTGGTCACCATCAAAGTCAGCGTTAAACGCGGAACACACCAGCGGGTGCAGATGGATAGCCTTGCCTTCGATAAGAACCGGTTCAAACGCCTGAATGCCCAAACGGTGCAATGTTGGCGCACGGTTCAGCAAAACAGGGTGCTCGCGGATTACTTCCTCGAGAATATCCCAAACCTCGGGGCGTTCTTTTTCCACGATCTTTTTGGCTTGTTTCACCGTAGACGACAGGCCCTTGGCCTCCAGTCGGGAATAGATGAACGGCTTGAACAGCTCCAGCGCCATTTTCTTGGGTAGACCGCATTGATGCAACTTCAAGGTCGGGCCGGTCACAATTACCGAACGACCAGAGAAATCAACGCGCTTACCCAAAAGGTTTTGACGGAAACGGCCCTGCTTGCCCTTGAGCATGTCCGACAGCGATTTCAACGGGCGCTTGTTGGCCCCTGTGATCACACGGCCACGGCGGCCATTGTCAAACAGTGCATCCACGGATTCTTGCAACATCCGTTTTTCGTTGCGCACGATGATATCCGGCGCACGCAGTTCGATCAGACGTTTCAGACGGTTGTTCCGGTTGATCACACGACGATACAGATCGTTCAGATCGGAAGTGGCAAAACGGCCGCCATCCAGCGGCACCAGCGGGCGCAGTTCCGGCGGAATCACCGGCACAACGGTCAGAATCATCCATTCCGGACGGTTGCCGGATTCAAGGAAGCTTTCGACCACTTTCAGACGCTTGATGATCTTCTTTGGCTTCAGTTCACCGGTTGCCTCGGCCAGATCGGCACGCAGCTGTTCGGCTTCGGCCTCAAGGTCGATGTTCGACAGCATTTCACGGATGGCTTCGGCACCGATCCCTGCGTTAAATGCGTCTTCGCCGTAAACATCCTGTGCATCGAGGAATTCTTCCTCGTTCATCATCTGACCATAGTTCAGGTCGGTCAGGCCCGGCTCGATTACCACATAT
>JALWOO010000091.1 GCA_027083485.1 Amylibacter sp.
CCTGACCTACCGGAATCAGATAGTCGCCGGGATAGACCCCGTCAGGAAAGGAAACCTCCTGTCCGTGGGCCTCCAGATAGCGCAGGTAAACGGAGCGCGCCAAGGTATCAATCTGGCTGCCGCCGTCGTTGATGACGTATTCGCGGGTCACATCATAACCGGCAAAGGACAGCAGGCTGGCCAAAGCATCGCCAAAAACCGCGCCGCGCGTGTGGCCCACATGCAGCGGGCCGGTGGGGTTTGCCGAGACATATTCAACGTTGATACGCCGCCCGTTGCCCATGGTCGAGCGGCCAAAATCGGCACCAGCCTGCAAAACAGCGGGAATAACCGCACACCAGTTGGCCGGATCAATGCGCAGGTTCAAAAAGCCCGGTCCTGCCACATCGGCGCTGGTGACGCGGGGGTCCGCAACCAGCAGATCGGCCAGAGCCTGTGCGATCTCGCGCGGGTTCTTGCGGGCAGGTTTGGCCAGCACCATAGCGGCATTGGTCGCCATATCCCCATGCATTGCATCGCGCGGAGGTTCAACGGTGACGTTGGAGAAATCCAGATCAGCAGGCAGTGTTCCGGCGGCTTGCAAGCTGTGCAGGCTGTCGATCACAAGGGTTTTGATATCGGCAAAAAGGTTCATAACGCTTCCTATAATTACAGGCGCGGTTTAGCATGTTGAGAAAATTGGTCAATGCGTCTGCGCCTTCTATGGAAGCATTTGCGTTTCATGTTTTATTTTTCCGGTGTCTGAAATAACAAAGCTGCAAGCCTGCGGGGGGCAAGCTTGCAGCTTTGCTTTATGCGCCATGCGTGTTGCCGGCGATAAAAACGAATGTTGTGTCAAACGACAACTCTTGATGGCTTTACAGACCGATAACCTTTTAAACGGAGACTAAACCTAAAAGGTCTGTATCGTTTGCCACAACATTTTACCAAGGAACGCATAGAATACTGCGAAAAATACAAAGCCCAGAATAAGCCCCAAGCCACTGCCGAACACAAATACAGATACTAATTCCATTTTCGTTCCCTTTGATAAGCCGCCGAATTGGCGAGGCCATGGTAT
Organism: Amylibacter sp.; assembly: GCA_027083485.1. GTDB lineage: Bacteria > Pseudomonadota > Alphaproteobacteria > Rhodobacterales > Rhodobacteraceae > Amylibacter. Next base: position 1,061 of record JALWOO010000091.1, read on the forward strand.
TCGGTGCTTATGTAGGGTTGATACGGTGATTCTCTGAGTCGGGCAATTTGTTGAAAAAGAACGAATTGCTACTATAGATTTATCTATGATGGGTGATTTATACACCCATGACGCGTGTGCGCTGGTTTTTGCAAAGGAAAAGGCGCACTTCCCAGCGCGCCTTTGAGCCGTCAAATATGGGTCTACGCCCTAGTTGCCTTTACGCTTTTTCAGCTTTTCAAACAGCTTCAACCGTTTGGTGCCCAACGGGTTGTTCTGTGAATTCACGGCCTTGGCATAGTTCACATCCGGATTATAAATCGGCACGCCCAGTTTCAGGTGCTCTGCGGTGAGCAAACCCATTTCTGCCAGAACAGAATACTGCGCCACATATTCATTGCGCAGGGCTGCCACCAGATTTGATTTGGCACTCAGGACCTCTTGTTCTGCATCAAGCGTATCCAGCGTGGTACGGGCACCGAGCTTGGCTTCTTCGCGGACCCCTTCAAAGGCGACGCGGGCGGCGCGGACCTGTTCGCGGCCTGACACGATTGCCGCGCGCGCGCTCAGCAAATCGGTATAGGCGTTGCGCAGGCTTTGACGGGTGATATAGCCCTGCAGCTGCAAATTCGATTGCGCCTGTTCCAGAAATGCCAGCGCGGAACGGCGTTGGCTGTTCAATTGATCGCCCGCATAAAGGGTCAGCGTGCCTTTGAGTTCGGCAGAAAGCGAGTTGTTGTTCGGAAAGCCGTTCCCGTTCAGGGTGCGTTGAACATTATGGGTCAGCGCAGCGGTGATATTGGGGTGGCGATTTTTACTTGCGGCCTCTTTGCGAAGTTCTGCGGATTTGACGGCATACTGTGCTTCAACAACCCGGGGATGGCGTGAAATGGCCACGGCCTCGGCCTTGGCAACGGTCGAGGGGATTTTCGGGGCAGGCGGCGGGGTGCGCAAAGTGCCGGGTTTTTTGCCGACAACAGCAACAAACCCGTCGATGGATTTTTGTAGGTTGCCCCGGTTGGAGG
>JALWOO010000092.1 GCA_027083485.1 Amylibacter sp.
CATTTACAAATATGCTTTATTTTCAAACATCTTACCTCAAAAAATACTGAAATTACGCCTCGGCTTCCGGCATATTCTCCCGCAGGATAATTTCAATCCTGATTCGCTCTTGCGAGGCAACCGTGCCCAGTTGGGTAATTTTGGCACGTAATACCCGTATCGAGCTGCGCACCAAATGCCCCACATCCTGCGTAATCACCGCATCCATGCTGCCCTCAAGCAGACAAGTGCGGGTGTGCGGTGTCAGCTCGTGACCAATAATAACCGTCTGCTTGTCAATGCCATGGGCGCGAATGGCGCGCATGCTGGCCTCGATGTCATGGTGCATCAGGTAAACCCCCGCAAGGGCAGTTTGACCGGCCAGTGCCACATCAATAATCCGCGCGGTGCGCACCGGATCACCATAGGTTTCCATAGAGGGCAGCACATGCAAACGGGGGGCATATTTGCCGATGATGGTATCAAACCCCAAGCGGCGCTCCTGACTGTCGCGCGCCTGCATCGATTCCGTCAGCACCAGAATACTGCCCTGTTTTTCACCGGTGAAGCGCGCCATAAGCTGCGCCACCGTGCGCCCTGCCGCCACGTTGTTTACCCCGATAAAATAGGCGTTTTCAGCGCTTGGATGGTTGGAAACAAAGGCAACAACCGCAATGCCGCGCCCATTCAGGCGCGCGATTGCATCCCGCACATGGGGCGTTTCCGGAGCCATAATGGCAACGCCGTCGACCTGCTCGCTGTCCAGCCCCTCCAGTGCCATTGCCACCTTATGCGGATCATTGGAGGGCGCGCGAATGGTCGACACACGGGTGCGCTCATGGGCCATGGAACGGTTTGCCTCGGCAATCGCCGACAGGATCAATTCAATGAATTCGTCATCATGGTCGGGCAACAAAAACACCAGATGATACCCCTTGCCACGGGCCAGATTGGCAGCGGCAATATCGCGGACAAAGTCGATCTCCTTGATCGCCTTTTGCACCCGTTCAACCGTGGCCTGTCGAACGCCCGCCCGCGCGTTCAGCACCCGGTCCACAGTCGCAAGGCTGACCCCCGCCGCTTTGGCCAAATCTTTTGTTGTCGGCTTGCCCATTGCCCCCCCTTATCTGACTTTACAACATAAAGGGCCTTCTTGAGGCACGTCAATCAATATAAGGCACGCTGCTAAACCACCGGATACACATAACGCCCCAAACGGGGGGCCGGTCGCGGTGTCGCGGGCACATCGAACGCCCCCGAGCGCAGCCTCTGCTCCAGCGCCGCAAACAAATCCGCCAATTCCACCGCGCCTTCGGCCCTTGCCTGCCGGCTTAGCTGTAAAAGCATGCGGCCCTCCGGACCATAGACTTGCCCATAACCGCGCAACGGGGCGTTCAGCTCTGCCGATGCCGGAGTCAGCAGGCTTTCGCCTTCGAGCGCAGTTGTGGCGGGAGCCTCAAGCGGGGCCGCAGCCAGCAGCGCCGCCATCTGTTCCATCAGTTCGGCAATATCAGTCAGCGGCAAATTGTTTCCTTCCGACTTTGTGTTTCACCCAATCCGGTTGAGCCGGTTTTCGCAGCAAAAACGGCCCGATTGCCAACAGATCAAGATGCGTATTCAAAAAACAGTCAATGGCATCCTGAGGCGTGCAAACAATCGGTTCTCCGCGCACATTGAACGACGTATTCAATAGCATCGGACAGCCTGTGATGGCATCGAATTGCCTAAGAATTCCCCCCACCCTTGAGCCGGCTTTGGCGGCGGCCTCTGGATCCAGCGTTTGCAATCTGGCGCTAAAATCAACATGGCTGATGGCGGCGATATCACTGGTAACGGCACGCTGTAAATCCATCGGGGAATGCAGCCCCCTGCCCCGCGCCTGCGCCAGATCAACCGCGCCGCGCAAGGCGGGTTTTAGCTTGGCCACGAATAACATATAGGGGCTGACGGTTGGCTCCTCGAAATATTCCGCCGCCCGATCCGCAAGCACCATGGGCGCAAACGGGCGCCAGCCTTCGCGAAACTTGATGCTGCGGTTGATCCGGCCCAGTGTCTCCACCCCGCGCGGATCGGCCAGAAT
>JALWOO010000093.1 GCA_027083485.1 Amylibacter sp.
CGCGCATTGGCGGTGCTGACCGTATCGGATCACACCCTGAACGGCGCGTCATTGCCCGCAGACCAACGCGAGCGCAGTTTTGGCGACATGGTGGAAATAGCTTTACAAGCCGCTTTTGCCGCCTGATACCTGCCCGTATCCAAAAATTATCCGTTTGCCGGATAGAAAAGCTTTTCAGCAGACCTGAAACCTTTATGCTGGCAGAAAAAGGGAACGGTCCCATCAAAGAAGTCGGAGCAAATCATGTCGGATTCAATTAACTATGGCGAACTGATGCATCGGGCCATGCGCGGCCTGATGAAAGAATTGCTCACTGAAATCGGCAAGAACGGCCTGCCCGGCGAGCATCATTTCTTCATCACCTTTGATACTGCACATAAAGGCGTGGAAATCGCCGACTGGCTGCGCGAGCGTTATCCCAGTGAAATGACATTGGTGATTCAGCACTGGTTTGAAAATCTGGAAGTGTTTGACGATTATTTCACCATCACCCTGAATTTCGGCAACAATCCGGAACCTTTGGTCATACCCTTCGAAGCAATCAAAACCTTTGTCGATCCGTCCGTGGAATTCGGCCTGCGGTTCGAAGATCAGGAGGAAGACGATATTGATATCGACCTTGAAGAAATCCCCGAAAGCCCGATGGTAGAACTGGAAGACGCCCCCGAACCCGCCAAAGGAGACGCCGAAGTTGTCTCGCTGGACAGCTTTCGCAAATGAGCCTCTTTGATATCACGATCCTGCTGATCGCCCTGCTGTTTATCGGGCTGTCAATGATGCCCCGCGTGCGCACAAACCGCTGGTGGGGGGCGACAGTCACGCCGCTGGCTTCGATCATCGGCAGCGGTTTTCTGGTGATCGCCCCCTTGCTGGCCAATGTCGCCGGCAGCTGGGCATTGCTGGCTATGGTGCTGATTGTGGTGCTGGCCTATATCATCGGCCATGCGGTGCGGTTCAACATCCTTTATGGCGAAACCATGGAGGAATCCGCCGATCCGCCCAAAGGACTGGCACTGGCAAAACGCCTGTCGGGCATGGCGCTGACCGTAGCCTATGTGATTTCCGTGGCCTTTTACATCCGCCTGCTGGCGTCATTCGCCCTGAGCATGACCCCCTTTGAAAGCGCCGGATACGAGGACATGCTGGCCACGGCCATTCTGGCCAGTATCGGGTTGATCGGCTGGTGGCACGGGCTAAAGGGGCTGGAATTTGTCGAAACCATTTCCGTTTCCATCAAGCTGTCCATCATCATCGCCCTGCTGGCGGCGCTATTCTGGTACAATCTGGGCAATGGCACATGGAGCGCCGAACTGACCCCGGCGGACACCGACCCGCTGACCCGTTTGCGCATGCTGGCCGGTATGTTGCTGGTGGTTCAGGGGTTTGAAACCTCGCGCTATCTGGGGTCCGCCTATCCGGCACAAATGCGCGCCACCACCATGCGTTGGGCGCAGCTGTCCAGTGGCGTGATCTATCTGGTCTTTGTGGCGCTGGTGGTGCCGATCCTGATCTATCTGCCCCCCGGCAAACCCGATGAAACCGCGATTATCACGCTCACCTCCCATGTGGCCCCGGTGCTGCCTTATCTGCTGGTGTTTGCCGCCCTGATGAGCCAGCTCTCCGCCGGTATCGCCGATACGGTCGGCGCAGGCGGGCTGGTGGTAGAGGAAACCCGCAACCGCATTCACGAGCGCCTTGCCTATCCCCTGCTGATTGCCTTTTCCATCGCGCTGATCTGGCTGTTCGATATTTTTCAGGTCATCGCCATCGCCTCGCGCACATTCGCGTTTTATTACATGATGCAGACCATCACCGCCTTTATCGTGGCCGGCAAAGCCGATATCGGCACCGCCCGCACCCGCCACCGCATCTGGTTCGCCAGCCTGTCGGTGTTATTGGCCCTGATCGTGATTTTCGCACTGCCCGCAGAATAATTCACAGGGCAGATGCGATCATTTCCAGCAAAGTCAGTTTTTGCGCCCGCGTAGGCCGTTTTCGCGCCATTACACAGCGTAGCGCCAGCCCTTCGATCATATCCAGAATCACAAGGGCAGA
>JALWOO010000094.1 GCA_027083485.1 Amylibacter sp.
GCGCAAATATGGAAGGTCAATCCTCTTCAACTCGCAAAATCCACCATGTCAAACCCGTCATCGGGTGGTTCCTTGTCCTTGGTGATAACGCGTATTTCAGGGCCGTTGACAACATAGCCAAAGACCTCGAGGCCGGCTTTCTGCGCTGCATTCAACACACGGGCGATTTCCGACTGGGTCGGGGCGCGCAAGGCTTTTGCCGGTTCCGCCATCATCCCGCCTCCGACCAGCGACATTCACCGCCGTCCAGAATGTTCGCAGCCGCCCGCATCCAGTTGCGTGGCAGCTCGTCGAGCGTCTCGGCCATGGCATGCACCCCGAACACCTGCAGCGAGAGCAGCGCGGGTTCGTAGATGCCGGTGGCGTCAGAAGGCAGGTCCCAGCGGCCGCCATGGGCTACTACCGCCTGTTTCAGAATCTCGAGCCGGTGGCGCTGGGCGCTGACGTCCAGTTCGGCCAGCAGTTCCGCAATCCGGCCGGTATCAATCCCGTATTCGGTCATTGCCCGTCCCCCAGAACATCAAGGGTCATCAGGCCGGTTTCGGTGATGGTTGCAGATCGTTCGGGTGCGCGCCCGATCCGGTCAAGCAGCCCGTCCGCGCACAGCTGGTCGATCACGTCACTCCGGTGTTCCCGTTTGCAATCTGAATGTTCGCCAACCCAAAGCCCGCAAAACTCGCTCAGGCCACCAAGGTTGATCGACATCCGCGCATCCTCGAGCGCTTGCAGATGGGTTTCGGGAAAGCTGTCCTGCGGTTCCACTTCGCGCTGCCGGTTCATGCCACCTTCCCCCGTGTGGGCTTGTGGCTGCCACACAGGCGGTTCAGGCCCGTTTGGCTGATGCTCTGCCCCCGAGCGGATTTCAGGGCCGCCCAGGCCCAGCGTCGCAGGCTTTTCGGATACCCCGCATCCGGCGCAGTGACTATTTCCCGCGCATTTTGCAGCACCTGCGCTGTGATCGCCGACCGCATCGACGTGATTTTCGAACTGGAATTTTCTTTCTGCATCGGTGTCTCCCTGGGCACCATGCATAACTGGAAGTATTTTCCAGTGTCAAATCATTTCTGGAATTTTTTTCGAGTTGTGTTTTATGTTGACGCTCACCATTCGCGAGAACATATTGTGAACATAATGCAGATGATTCTTGGAAAGTTTATCGAACTGGCGCACGAACGCTTGCTGTTCGGCTGGTGTAATGCCACGAACACGTCCCTGGATCGGGCCTATCAGTCGGCCGTATTCAGGTTTTTAAGGATGCTTTCGCGCAAGTGCTCCGGCAGCTCCGCCAGCCGTCCGCGAAAAAGATAGTCCATCGTCACGCCCCAACGCTCTGCTATAGCGTAGGCTGCTTCGGATCTTAACTGTTTCTCGCCATCGACGGTTTTTGTATAGCTGCTTGGATCGAGGCCGAAACTGTTGGCAAAGTCCTTGCGGCTAAGATCCAGCGCGTGGCGCAAAGCCTCGAGCCTGCGTCCAACGCCGAGCATATCGATCCGGGGCATGTTATCTTTCTTTTTCATACCTACTAGTTGGCGTGAAATAGAAATAATTTCCAGAGATTCTTTATTCGGCCATTGACACATCGAAATTTTTTCCAGTATCAAGCAAATATGGAAGCTATTTCTAGTATTCGCGATCTCGTCAACCTGTGGCCCACACGCTCCAGCCTTGTCGATGATCTGGGCAAAACCAGCCCCGGCCTGAAGGTCACGACCCCGCAGGTCCATAAATGGGCGGCCAATGGGTCCATTCCGGCAAAGTATCATTTTCCGGTGCTGATGGCAGCGCGGTTGCGCGGATTTTCCGTAACCGCGGACCGGATCGCCGAGCTGCACGCTCCGCCCGTCGAGGATGCGGCGTGATGAACAATGCGCCCCTCAACCGGCCGGTTTCACCTCCGCCCAGCGCGCCGCGATTGATCGAGGCCGGCGATCTGCCGGTCTACCCAGTGGATCGGGAGGAGCGGCTGGAGGGGCATTATTTCACCAAGTTCTGGCATGACCGCTGGCTGAACAGCCAGTTGCACCTGACGGCTACGCCGGAAGTGCAAGC
>JALWOO010000095.1 GCA_027083485.1 Amylibacter sp.
ATCGCCAGAGGCCCCGACCGACCCTTGGGCGGGTATCACCGGTGTCACGCCTTTGGCCAGCATGTTTTCCAACAGCTCAACCCGATCCCAGCGCACGCCGGAGGCACCGCGCCCAAAAGAGAGCAATTTCAGCGTCATCATCAGGCGCACAATCCGCACAGGAATTGGATCGCCGACACCGCAACAATGGCTCAGGATCAGGTTGCGTTGCAAGGTCGCGGTGTCCTCTGGCGCAATGCGGATGCTGGCGAGTTTGCCAAAGCCGGTGTTGACGCCGTACACCGGCACATCACCCAGCGCGGCCCCGGCAATACGATCGGCAGCGGTTTCTACGGCAGAGCGACAATCGCGGTTAAGCACAACAGGCGTTTGCTGCCAGAAGACTTGCGCCAATTGCGCCAGTGGCACGGCACCGGGGGTAAGGACAAGTTGGGTCATAGCGAACCTCCGAAAATACGTTGTTCAAGGGCGTTAAAGCCAATGCGATAGGCAAGCTCTGCCGGATGCTGCACATTCCAGATTGCAAAATCGGCGCGCTTGCCCACGGCGATCACGCCCGTATCAGGCAAGCCCAGCGCACAGGCGGCGTTGCGGGTTACCCCTGCCAATGCCTCGCTCGGGGTCATACGAAAGAGCGTACAGGCCATATTCATCGCCAACAGAAGAGAGGCCAGCGGCGCAGACCCCGGATTGCAATCGGTCGCCACCGCCATCGGCACGCCATGTTTGCGCAACAGATCCAGCGGCGGCATTTGCGTTTCGTGCAGGGTATAAAACGCACCGGGCAAAATCACCGCCGTTGTGCCCGCATCGGCCAGCGCCACCACACCGGACTCATCCAGATATTCGATATGATCCACCGACAGCGCCCCGTAAGAGGCCGCAAGCTTGGCCCCGCCCAGATTCGACAGCTGTTCCGCATGCAATTTCACCGGCAGGCCCAATTCGCGCGCCACATCAAATACGCGGGCAATTTGTGCCGTCTGAAAGGCAATACCTTCGCAAAAACCGTCTACCGCATCCACCAACCCTTCGGCATGGGCCGCACGCAGGGTCGGGATGCAGATATCGTCAATGTAGGCATCCGCATCACCACCGGCAGGCACCGCATGGGCACCAAGGAATGTGGTCAGCACACGCACGGGCCGCACACGGCCAATGCGACGCGCCACACGCAGCATTTTCAGTTCGGTTTCACGATCCAGCCCATAACCGGATTTCACTTCGATTACACTGACACCCTCGGCAATCAGCGCATCGACACGGGGCAAGGCATCGGCAAGCAGGGCATCTTCGCTTGCCTGGCGCGTGGCCTTGACCGTAGAAATAATACCGCCCCCTGCGCGGGCGATTTCCTCATAGGAAGCACCTTGCAGACGCAATTCGAATTCCCGCGCGCGGTTGCCCCCGAAAACAACATGGGTATGGCAGTCGATCAAGGCCGGAGTCAGCAAGCGATCGCCAAAGGGCCGTTTGCTCCAGCCGGCAAATTTCGGCGGCAAATCCACCGCCGCGCCAAGCCAGACGATGGTGCCATCCTCCACAGCGATAGCCGCCTGTTCAATCAAACCATACCCGTCATCAACAGCCGGATCGAGCGTCGCCGCTTTGGCGCAGGTAAGGACAAAAGAGGTTTCCATGCGATTCTTTCAAAAAACAGGGTTGTCAAAAGGCAGATTAGTCCTCTATCCTCTTTATGTCTATACATAAGAAAGACTCCAAATGTATATTTTCGCAAAACGCGCCTGGCTGGCAGATGGATGGCAACAGGATGTCCGCATTCATATTGCGCGCGGCATGATTGACAGCATTCGAACCGGAATGGCCATGCAAACGGGGGATACCCCTGTGGATACGCTGCTGCCGGCACTGGCAAATCTGCACAGCCACAGCTTTCAACGCGCCATGGCGGGGATGACAGAATACCATGCGGGCGGGCGGGATAGTTTCTGGACGTGGCGCGATCTGATGTATCGTTTTGTAGACCATCTGCGCCCGGATCACATGCAGGCCATCGCGGCACAGGTGTTCATGGAGATGCAACTGGCGGGCTATGCCTCGGTCGGGGAATTCCATTACCTGCACCATCAAAATAACGGCATCGCCTATGACAACCGTGCTGAAACCTCGCAACGTATCATTGCCGCAGCACAGCAAAGCGGCATCGGCCTGACCCATTTGCCGGTGCTCTATACCTATGGCGGGGCAGGCAAACAGGCGCTTGCCGGCGGGCAGTTGCGGTTTGGCAATTCCGTAGCCGAATTTGGTGATCTGGTCGCACAGGCCACATCGGCCCTGACAGGTGAACCGGATGATTTTCAGGTCGGCATCGCGATCCATTCCTTGCGCGCCACGGCACCGGATGAAATGGCTCAGGCCATCGCACAACACCCCGATGTGCCAACCCATATCCACATTGCAGAACAGCCGCAGGAAGTGGCAGAGCTGTCCGCATGGCTGGGCCAGCGCCCGGTAGAATGGTTACTGAATACGCAGGACATCGGGCCAAGGTGGTGTCTGGTTCACGCCACCCACATGACAGCTGCTGAAACTGTTGCCCTTGCCCAGAGCGGGGCTGTTGCCGGATTGTGCCCGATTACCGAGGCCAACCTTGGCGACGGGCCTTTTAACGGGCCGCAATACCTTGCCGAAAATGGCCGCTTCGGGATCGGGTCGGATTCCAACATCCACATTTCCCTGACCGAAGAATTGCGCACGCTGGAATATTCCCAACGTCTGCGGGATGTGCAGCGCAATGTTATGGTGAAACAGGCAGGATCTGTCGGGCAAACCCTGTATCTGGCAGCGGCACAGGGCGGCGCACAGGCATTGGGGCGCAAGGCTGGGGTGATTGCAACCGGCCATCTGGCGGATTTGGTGGCAATCAATAGCACGGATCCTTGTTTATGCGCCTTGCGGGAAACGCAGCTTTTTGATGGGCTATGCTTTGCAGCAAATGACCGTGTTGTCACCGACCTGTGGTCCGCTGGCCGCCATATGGTGCAATCCGGTCGGCACGTGGCGCAGGACGACATCACCCACAGCTATCGCAGGGCCATCACCGATTTGTCGCAGTGCCTGCAAGCATAGCACTTCGCCCTATCACACGGAACCAAGCCGGTGTAATCTGGCGCTATGACTGAACCAACCGACATGCCCCGCTCCCTGCATCAACGCATTTTGCAAGAGGTGCAGGAAAAAATCATTTCCGGTGCATGGCCGCCGGGATACCGGATTCCCTTTGAAACGGATATGGCGCGGGATTACGGCTGTTCACGCATGACGGTGAACAAGGCCTTGACCCAACTGACCCGCGCGGGCCTGTTGGTGCGCAATCGCAAATCGGGGACATTTGTCAAAGCGCCGCAATCCCTGTCGGCGGCGATGGAAATTTCCGATATCCGCCATGAGGTCGAACGCGCCGGCAAGGCCTATTCCTATCACCTGTTAAACGATACCTCCGGCAATGTGGATGTCGAGACTTTGGAGCCACTGGTGCCGCGCAGTTTCCAGCATGTACGCCAGCTAACCTGCCTGCATCTGGCCGATGGGCAGCCCTTTTGTCTGGAGCAGCGGATCATCAATATCGAGGCTGTGCCGGATGTGGCCAAGGTAGATTTCACCACCGAGGCCCCCGGCCACTGGCTGTTGCAACAGGTGCCGTGGAATGCCGCCGAACACCAGATTTTCGCTTGTGCAGCAAATCGGGAAACAGCCGATATGTTGCACATCGAAACCGGCGCGGCCTGCCTTGTGATTGAACGCACCACGCGCAATCAGGATGCGGATGTGACCTGGGCCAGGCTGACCTACCCGGGCGACAGGCACCGGTTGTTTGCGTCTTTTTCCCCCAGCGAATAAAAAACCCCGCCCGATGAGGGGCGAGGTTTTCATTCCATAACGAACCGTAAGGGTCTTACAGCGCTTCAGTCAGCTCGGGCACTGCATCGAACAGATCGGCGACAAGGCCGTAATCGGCAACCTGAAAGATCGGTGCTTCTTCGTCTTTGTTGATGGCGACGATGACTTTGCTGTCTTTCATACCGGCCAGATGCTGAATCGCGCCGGAAATACCGCAAGCAATGTACAGATCGGGTGCAACCACTTTGCCGGTCTGACCGACTTGCCAATCGTTCGGGGCAAAGCCGCTGTCCACAGCCGCACGCGATGCGCCAACGGCCGCGTTCAGTTTGTCGGCCAGGGCTTCGATGATGGCAAAATTTTCTTCGGAACCAACACCACGACCACCGGACACAACGATTTTCGCGCTGGTCAGCTCTGGTCGATCGGATTCCTGAACCTTGTCTTCGACCCATTCGGACAGACCCGGATCACCCGCAGCAGCCACGGATTCAACCGCAGCAGAGCCACCTTCGCCAGCAGCATCAAAACCGGCAGTCCGGAAGGAAACAACCTTGGTTGCATCACCCGACTGCACGGTCTGGATGGCGTTACCGGCATAGATCGGACGTTCAAAAGTATTGCCGTCAACCACTGCCGTCGCATCGGTAATCACCATCACATCCAGCAAGGCCGCCACACGGGGCAGGATGTTTTTTGCGTTGGTGGTAGCTGGCGCTACGATATGTTCATAATCACCCGCCAAAGACACAATCAGATCGGCAGTCGGTTCGGCCAGCCCGTTGCCATAAATGGCGTCATCCGCGCACAGCACCTTGGCCACACCATCCAGTTTGGCCGCAGCCGCAGCCGCGTCACCGCAACCGGCAGAGGCGCAAAGAACCGTTACATCGCCCAGCGACTTTGCCGCTGTCAGGGCTTTGCCGGTTTGATCGAGCGAGATTTCCCCGCCTACGATTTCTGCAAGAAGTAATACAGCCATTACAGCACCCCCGCTTCGTCTTTGAGTTTGGCAATCAGTTCGGCCACATCGGCAACCTTGATCCCGGCAGCGCGCTCGGATGGCTCGCTGGTTTTGACGATGGTCAGGCGCGGTGTGGTGTCCACCCCGTAATCATCGGCGGTTTTTTCATCGAGCGGCTTGCGCTTGGCCTTCATGATGTTGGGCAGGGACGCATAGCGCGGCTCGTTCAGGCGCAAATCAACTGTGACAACCGTTGGCATTTTAACCTTGATGGTTTGCAAACCGCCGTCAACTTCACGGGTCACAACAGCGGCGTCGCCATCGATGTCCAACTCAGACGCATAAGTCCCTTGCGACCAACCCATAAGCGCCGCCAGCATCTGGCCGGTAGCATTCATGTCATTGTCGATAGCCTGTTTGCCGCACAGAACCAAACCGGGCTGTTCTTCGTCAACCACACCCTTGAGGATCTTGGCAACTGCCAGTGGTTCGATATCGTTGTGAACATCGTCGGAAGCCACAACCAGAATGGCCCGATCCGCGCCCATGGCCAGAGCCGTGCGCAGGGTTTCCTGAGACTGCTTGACGCCAATGGAAACCACAACGATCTCGTCGACTTTGCCTGCTTCCTTGAGGCGAATGGCCTCTTCGACCGCAATTTCGTCGAATGGGTTCATCGACATTTTGACATTCGCCAGATCAACTCCGCTGCCATCCGCCTTGACGCGAACTTTCACGTTATAGTCGATCACGCGTTTGACAGGTACCAATACCTTCATGAGCGTCTCTCCTAACAATATTCCCGGATTTCTCCGGTTTGGGTAAGAATCCTTCTCAAGCGTTTACGAAAAACACAGGCCGTTGAACAGGGGGAAACCGACAAGAAACGACAACTTAACGCCGTGTAACTGCGCGCGGTAAGGCTTCGTTACGTTTGGTAATTTTTACGTAAGGTTTGCACGCCAAATTCAACGATTCGCGCCGGGCACCCACAGCACATCATCGGCACCGTTGTTATTGGCAACCCGACTGGCAACAAAGAACCAGTCCGACAGGCGGTTCAGGTATTTCACCGCTGCCGGATTAACGGCCTCGACGCTTGCCAGTTCCACCGCCAGCCGTTCCGCGCGGCGCGATACCGTGCGGCATAGATGCAAATGCGCCGCGAGCGCAGACCCACCGGGCAGGATAAAACTGCGCAAAGGCGCAAGGCCCCCGTTCATGGCATCAATTTCCGCTTCCAAACGATCCACCTGCGCATCCGCCAATCGCAACGGCGGGTATTCGGCCTCGGCGTCCTTGGCCATATCGGGGCGGCACAGGTCCGCGCCCAGATCGAATAAATCGTTCTGGATCATCGCCAGTTGATCCGCCATTTCCCCGTCCGCATGGAGCTTGGCCAACCCCACAGTGGCGTTGGTTTCATCCACAGTGCCATAGGCATTGACCCGCGCGTCATGTTTTGCCACGCGCTCCCCGTTGCCAAGCGCGGTTGTGCCTTTGTCGCCGGTGCGGGTGTAGATCTTGTTCAGAACCACCATCGCCTAGGCCTTTCCGCCGCCGCGTAAAATCACGAACAGCAGGATCATGCCAATCGCCACCGCTTGCGCGATAATGCGATACCGCATCAGCCGGTTTGAATGCTTGCGATTAAAATCCCCGCCTTTGGTAAAGGCCCCAAGCCCGACCATCAGCACAACAAACACCACAAGTATTGCAAAAATCATCGCATAATAGAGCGGATCATCAACCATGGTTTATCCTTTCGTTTCGCCCATGACATAGGCCGTTTCCATCCCGCCGCCAATGGGTATAGTGCCGCGCCTAGGATCGGGTCAGGATCCAGTCCGCCATTCGGGTCGAGAAAACCCGCTTGATAATACCCGCCACATAGGTCGGCCAAGTCACATAATAACGTGGATGCGGGCGCGGGCTTTCCAAGGCATGAATCAGCTTTTTGGTCACCGCAGAGGGCGGCAACTCCCCCGGATCGGGCTTGTCCTTGGGGCCGGCATAAAGGCGCGGCATCAGCAGGTTTTCATATTCGTCACGGCGCGCGCTATTTTTCCAGTCAATCCATTTTTCAAACGGAGCTTGCGCATTTTCACGAATTTTGGTGGTGATCGGGCCTGGCTCAATCAGGATCGCATGAATACCGGTCCCGCGCATTTCCATGCGCAGGGTATCGGTCATTCCTTCCATGGCGAATTTGCTGGCGTTATAAACCCCGCGATAAGGCATTGCCGCAATGCCCAGAACCGACGAACAATTCACAATCCGCCCATGCCCCTGCGCGCGCATCACCGGAATCACCTGCCGGATCAAATCGAAATAGCCAAAGAAATTGGTTTCGAACACCGCCCGCAGCGCATCGCGGGGATAATCCTCGACCGCCGCCGACAAGGCATAGGCCCCGTTGTTAAACAGCGCATCCAGCGTGCCGCCGGTCCTATCCAGACATTCCTGCAAAGCATCGCGGATAGAGCCTTCGTCCTCGTAATCCAGGCGAAAGCTTTCCAAACCTTCCCCCCGCAAACGCTCGCAATCTTTCTCCTGCCGGCAAGTTGCAAATACCCGCCAGCCCCGTTTATGCAGATTATGGGCGGCGTCATAGCCAATGCCCGACGAACAGCCGGTAATCAGGATGGATTTTTGTGTGGTCATAGTGATCCCCTTGTTGGCGGGGAAACTGCCCTGATTGTGGGCGAAAAGCAACAGGGGTAAATCCGGTTCTGGACGCTGTGCTGCACCTTGTGTATCACCCCTGTTATGGCTGATTTGACGAATGACACCGACACACCCGACGACTCCGGCGGGTTGACTGTAACCGAAACCCTGCGCCGGGCGCTGGGGGAACGGTACCTGAACTATGCGCTGTCCACCATCATGCACCGGGCGCTGCCCGATGCGCGGGATGGCTTGAAACCGGTGCATCGCCGGATTCTCTATGCCATGCATCAGTTGAAACTGGACAGCAACGGACGGTTCCGCAAGTCGTCCAAGATTTCGGGCGACGTGATGGGGAACTATCACCCGCACGGAGATCAGGCGATTTACGATGCGCTGGCGCGTCTGGCGCAGGATTTCAACGTGCGTTATCCGTTGGTTGACGGTCAGGGCAACTTTGGCAACATCGACGGCGATAATCCGGCGGCGGCGCGTTACACCGAAGCCCGCATGACCGCCACCGCCGAGGCGATGCTGACCGGCCTGTCCGAAAATGCTGTGGATTTTCGCGACAACTATGATGGCTCGCTGGAAGAACCGATCGTGCTGCCCGCCAGCATTCCGAACCTGCTGGCCAACGGGTCCAGCGGCATCGCCGTGGGCATGGCTACCAACATCCCCCCCCACAATATCGGCGAGCTGTGCGACGCGGCAATCCATCTGATCAAAGCCCCCAACGCCCGCGATGAAACCTTGCTGGAATATGTGCCCGGCCCCGATTTTCCCACCGGCGGTATTCTGGTGGAGCCGCGCGAG
>JALWOO010000096.1:0-1858 GCA_027083485.1 Amylibacter sp.
GGGGTGGTGAGCAGGGACACCAGAATAAAAACCAGTGCGTTCAAACCGATAGACCAGCTTACCGCGTGGACCAGCGGATCGGGAATGTTTAGCCCCAACAGGCCATAAGGGCGCAACAGGTCAATGCCGAAGGGACCGTTTTCAATGGTGGACTGGGGTAGGATAAAAGCGCCGTCAAAGCTTGGTAAAAACAGGGTATAGGCCCAAAGCAGAAAGCCGACCAGAATACCGGCAATCGCGCCTTTGCGGGTGGCTCCCTGCCAGAAGATCCCGCCCAAAAGCGCGGGCATCACCTGCGCCACCCCCAGAAAGGCAATCAGCCCGATAGAGGCCAGCGCATCGGTGCCGCCGGTGATTTGATAATAAAGATACCCCAGCGCCAGAATACCCCCGATGGACAGTCGGCGCGAGCGCAGCAGCAGGGTGCGCACATCGTCGCTTTCGGGATTGCGGGTTTTGTTCAGTGCCAGCCATAGCGGCAAAACGATGTGGTTTGACACCATGGTAGACAGGGCAATCGCCGCCACGATCACCATGGAGGTCGCCGAGGAAAACCCCCCCAGAAACGCCAGCGAGGCCAGCGTGGTTTGTTCCTTGGCCAGCGGCACCGTCATCACAAACAGGTCCGGATTGGCCCCGTGGGGCAGTTCGCTTTGTCCGGCAATGGCGATGGGCAGCACAAACAGGCTCATCAAAAACAGATACAGCGGAAAGGCCCAGCTGGCGGTTGCAAGGTGTTTTTCGCTGGAGTTTTCCACCACCACCACCTGAAACATGCGTGGCAGGCAAATGATGGCCGTGGCCGACAGGAACATCAGGCTGACCCAGCGCGGGGTGAAAATCCGGCCCCCGTCGATCAGTTCCGGGTCCATGCGGGAAAAAATGTCGGCGGGGCCTTCGGCGACACCCCAAACCACGAAAACACCCACCGAAAGCAGGGCAATCAGCTTGACCACGGCTTCTACCGCGATGGCGGTGACAACGCCGTGGTGGCGTTCGTTTGCGTCAAGGTTTCGGGTGCCGAAAATGATGGTGAATACGGCCAGTCCGGCAGCTACCCAAAAGGCGGTGATGCCGGGCGAAGGGATCGCGGAAACCCCGTTGCTATCGGCGGTGAATGCCGAAAAGCTCAGGGTAAGGGATTGAAGTTGCAGGGCAATATACGGTGTGGTGCCGGTGATCGCCAGCAGGGTGACAATCACCGCCAGCACATTGGATTTGCCATAACGCGAGGAAATCAGATCGGCAATAGAGGTAATCCGCTGCGTGCGTCCGATGCGCACCAGCTTGCGCAGCAGCCACCACCAGGCGGTGAAAACAAGGGTCGGTCCCAGATAGATCGGCACAAAATCCAGCCCGTTACGCGCCGCCGATCCGACCGCCCCGTAAAACGTCCACGCGGTGCAATAAACCGAAAGCGACAGGGTATAAACCGCAGGCGAGCGCAGAAAAGACAACCGCCCCTCTGCCGCGCCTTTTTCTGCTACATAGGCCACGGTAAACAGGCCGATAACATAGACAAGGCAAATGGTTACAAGCAGGTTGAACGGCTGCATCAGTCGGGGACTTCGCTTTGCAAACGGGTGGCCAACAGGCGGGTCAGGCCGATCAGCATCAGCCAGACGCCAAAAATGTAAAACACGGCATTGGGGATGCCGCCGGTGTGGGTGCTTTGGCTAAAGACGGAAATCAGCGGGGTTAACAACAGGATAATGCCCAGTATCGGCAACAGGGCCGCCGCATCGCGGATTTTGCGTTTGGCGCGGGCTTTTGCGTCCTGTTCGGCGGGGCTGGGGGCGGTCATTGGCCCAAGGTCTTTCCCAAGGTCTTGACTGTGTCAATGATAGCCTGATTGGAA
>JALWOO010000096.1:1868-8307 GCA_027083485.1 Amylibacter sp.
GTCATGAACACGGAAACACCGGCATTTTCGGCGGCGGCGCGGTCGCGGGCCTGTCCTTTGGCTGTCAGCATCAACACCGGCCGTTGGCTGGTGGCATCATGGGCGCGAATTTCCGTCAGGATCTCCATGCCGCTTTTGTTGGGCAGCATCACATCCAGAATGATGACATCGGGCATGATTTGCGCGGCCACGGCGGCGGCATCCTGACCGTTGCTATGGGACACAACGCGCCAGCCCTCCCGCTCGAGCAGGAAGGTCAGGGCTTCTACTATGTTCGGCTCATCTTCGATCAGCAGCACCGTTCCGGCCATTGTTCCCTCCCAAGACCAATCGACTTGCCCAGCATAAAGCCAAGCGGTTGGCGCTGGCAAGGGATTGTGTGCATCACCGTTCAGGACAGAATATAATCCACCCGCCGCTGATCGCATTGTTTGCGCGGGCAAACGCTGCAATGCAGGCCGACAAGAACCGGTTGCGGTTTGGAGGGGAGGCTGGCACGCGCATCGGTGGTAAAGGCCATGCTGGCCTGTAAAAACGCAGGCATGTCATATTGATCGGTGGTTTGGGTGGTGGCGATGGAAAAGCTGGTGATCTGCACGCCGGTTGGCATTTCCAGCACCGCGCGGATGATTTGGCCCGGTGCCCCGAAGGCCCGATACACCGGCCAGAGCGGGCAGGCGGATGAAAATTGCGGCAGGGTAAATTCCGGCAACTCCTTGCGGATGCTGACCGCGCCGGACATATCGACCTCGATCAGGCCATAGGCGGGGATGTCTGGATAGCTTGGCAGATGCGCCAGCCGGAACAGGACATCCGCAAGCGGCACATCAAACCGGCGCGCCAAGGCCAGCGGCGCGCCGGGGTGGCGGCGCAGGCTGTCCAGAAACGGCTCAAGCGGCAGTTTTCGGGCGATGCTTTGATAGCGCAACAGATGCTTGTGCAGGCCGTTGGCGGTGGTGGCGGTTGCGGCGGGGTGGTCCGCCAGCAATTGTTCGATGCTGGCGGTGCCGTTTTCCAGTTCGGGCAGGAAATGGCCGTGTCTGGCCCAGAAGTCTTCGTCCTGATTGCGCGCCGGTGTGGTCTCGGCTGTTTGCGGCGCGTCGAAGAAATCCACCATGCTCTGGGCCGTTGCGGAAAGGCGCTGGCTCTCGCTGCGGATGTTCTTCAGAAACCGCGCACGATGTGCGTCGGAAATATCCGGTGTGGTGTCCAGAATGCCGGCGGTAGAGCGGATCACCGTGATGTTGGACAGGATCTGATGCATGGTTTCGGATAAAAACGGGTCATGATTCAGGCGGTCGGTCATAGCGGCGAGGCTCTCGCGCTGGGTTTGGGCGGTCTGGCCAAGGCTTGCCAGCAGCTTTGCCCAGCCCGGATAGCGGCCGATGAATTCTTCTGTTTTGTCGGTTTCGGGGGTGGTGTCGTGGGATTTGGCCAGATTGATCAGCTGGTTTACCAGCACCCCGTCCGCCCCCTCCGCCAACTCGGTTGCATCCACTTTCAGCTCTGCCGCCAGAGCGATCAAAGTGCGTCCGGCGATTCCCCTTCGGTTGTGTTCAATCAGGTTTAAATAGGACGGCGAAATCCCCACGGCCTGCGCCAAAGAGGTTTGCGTGCGTTTGAGCGCACGCCTGCGCTCGCGAATGCGGGTGCCGACAAGGGTTCGCACCATCGGAATTTTCCTTTGTTTGCCTTGACTTGGGGTCAACAAGTAAATTTATTTACTGTTTAAGATTGCATACAGTAAACAAATTTACAAAAAAATCCAAGTAAAGCAAGTATTTATTGCTTTTTTCACAATAACACTGACAATGACCCTGTCTTAACAGACATTTTAGGGGCCGATGCTGCGTGCATCTGTTCCGATTTAGAGGATACTGGGAGGAAATCTATGTCTCTAATTAAACCAACCCGTCGTGGTTTGCTTAAAGGGGGTGCCTATGCGGGTGCAGCCTTGGCGACTCCGACATTTTTTACATCTCAAGCAAATGCGTATACCAACGCGCCGAGCGGCGGCAAAGTCACATTGGGCTTTAACGTTCCGCAAACCGGCCCTTATGCGGACGAAGGTGGCGACGAGCTGCGCGCATACCAGCTGGCTGTCGAGCACCTGAACGGTGGCGGCGACGGCGGCATGATGAACACTTTCAGCTCCAAGGCGCTGAAGGGGAACGGTATTCTGGGCAACAAAGTCGAATTTGTGACCGGTGATACACAGACCAAATCCGATGCGGCGCGTGCGTCTGCAAAATCCATGATCGAAAAAGACGGTGCTGTGATGATCACAGGCGGCTCTTCTTCGGGTGTGGCGATTGCGGTGCAGGGCCTTTGCCAAGAGGCCGGCGTGATCTTTATGGCGGGTCTGACCCACTCTAACGACACCACCGGTAAGGACAAGAAAGCCAACGGCTTCCGTCACTTCTTTAACGGTTACATGTCTGCGGCTGCTTTGGCACCTGTGTTGGCGAAAATGTACGGGACAGACCGCAAGGCCTATCACCTGACTGCCGATTACACATGGGGCTGGACACAGCAGGAATCCATTGCTGCGGCCACCGAGGCCAAAGGCTGGGAAACTGTCAAAAACGTTCTGACACCGCTGGCGACTACGGACTTCTCGTCCTATGTTGCGCCGGTTCTGAACTCCGGTGCCGATGTTCTGGTTCTGAACCATTACGGCGGCAACATGATCAACTCCCTGACCGCTGCTGTGCAGTTCGGTCTGCGTGACAAGATCGTCAACGGCAAGCAGTTTGAAATCGTTGTTCCCTTGTATTCCCGCCTGATGGCAAAGGGTGCCGGTGAAAACGTTAAGGGCATCTTTGGTTCCACCAACTGGCATTGGTCGCTGCAGGATGAAGGCTCCAAAGCTTTCGTTAAATCCTTCGGTACCAAATACGGTTTCCCTCCTTCACAGGCGGCACATACTGTTTACTGTCAGACTCTGCTTTATGCGGATGCGTGTGAACGTGCCGGTACCCACAATCCTTGTGGCGTTGCCGAAGCTCTGGAAGGCTTCAAGTTCTCCGGTCTGGGCAATGGCGAAGTTGAATACCGCGCCGATGACCACCAGTGCTTCAAAGACGTTCTGGTTGTGAAGGGTAAAGAAAACCCGACCTCCGAATTCGACGTTCTGGAAGTTGTTGAAGTGACCCCGCGCGAGCAGGTCGAGTACGCACCGGATCACCCAATGTTTGCCGGTGGCGAGCTGGGTAAATGTAACCCGGGTGCCTAAGGCTCCTTAAACCAAAATCTTCTGGTCGCGCTGAATTGCGCGGCCAGTTCAGTTTTTTCACATCGGGCGGGGATGATGGACCAGATAATTCTTCAAATGTTGAACGGCTTGGACAAGGGCAGCGCCTATGCGCTGATTGCGCTGGGTCTGACGCTGATTTTTGGCACGCTGGGCGTTGTCAACTTTGCCCATGGGGCGCTGTTTATGATCGGCTCTTTTTGTGCCGTGACACTGCAAAAGCTGCTGAGCTTGTCGGTGATTACGGTTGATCCGACCAAAACCGATTTTCTGGGCAATCCGGCAAAAATAAAAACCCCTTATGTGGAGGCCTGGTTTGGCCCTGAAATGGGCGCTGCGATCATTGACTGGTCAGTGCCATTGGCGATCCTGTTTGCGATCCCGATCATGCTGTTTATCGGCTGGGCGATGGAACGCGGCTTGATCAAGCATTTCTACAAGCGTCCGCATGCGGACCAGATTCTGGTGACTTTCGGCTTGGCCATCGTGTTGCAAGAGGTCATCAAACAGTTTTACGGCGCAAACCCGATCCCGACTCCGGCTCCTGACATGTTCAGAGGGTCGTTTGATTTCGGCCAATTATTGGGTTTTTCGGCCAACAAGATCATCTATCCTTACTGGCGGATCATTTATTTCATGTTCTCCATGGTGATTATCGCCGGTGTGTTTTCATTCTTGCGCTTTACCACCTTTGGCATGGTTGTGCGTGCCGGTATGGCGGATCGCGAAACCGTGGGCCTGCTGGGCATCAACATCGACAAGCGGTTCACCATCATGTTCGGCGTGGCGGCGGCTGTCGCCGGTCTGGCGGGCGTGATGTACACGCCGATCAACAGCCCGAATTACCACATGGGCATGGATTTCCTTGTGCTGTCCTTTGTGGTGGTGGTTGTGGGCGGCATGGGCAGTCTGCCCGGGGCGGTGCTGGCGGGGTTCCTGCTCGGTATCCTTGAAAGTTTTGCTTCCATGAACGAAATCAAATCAGTCCTGCCCGGGATTGACCAGATCATCATCTATCTGGTGGCGATCATCATTCTGTTGACCCGTCCGCGTGGTTTGATGGGCAAAAAAGGCGTGATGGAGGAATAAGCGATGTTCGGACTGAATAAAAAAGACACAAGTTTCCTGTTGATCGTGATTGTCCTGACACTGGCAACGCCGTTCCTGATGCAGCCTTTTGCCGAGGGAACCGCGCTGGCGCAGTTCAACGGCGGCTATCCCGATCTGATGCAGCGTGTGGCGATCTTTGGCATCTTTGCCATCGGTTTCAACATCCTGTTTGGCCTGACCGGCTATCTGTCCTTCGGGCATGCGGCCTTTCTGGGTGTGGGGAGCTATTCCGCCGTCTGGATGTTCAAGCTGCTGTCGATGAACATCATCCCGGGGATTATTCTGGCGATGATCATGTCAGGCCTGTTTGCCCTGTTGATCGGCTATATCAGCCTGCGCCGCTCGGGAATTTACTTCTCCATTCTGACGCTGGCCTTTGCGCAGATGTCCTATAACCTTGCCTATTCGGTGCTGACACCGATCACCAACGGGGAAACCGGCTTGCAGGTGCGTCCGACCGATGTGCGTTTGTTGGACGGGGCGAATGCGCCGGATTATCCGAACCTGTTTGGCTGGACCATGAGCAGCTCTTACAAATGGGAAGTGGGCGCGCACCAGTTTACCTTTAATGTGGGGTTCTATGTCTGTGCGATCATCGCGATCATGGCTTTCTACCTGTCCTTGCGGATCTTCCGCTCGCCTTTCGGGTTGATGCTGCGGGCGGTGAAATCGAACCAGCAACGCATGTCCTATACGGGGCTGAACCCGAAACCCTATACATTGGCGGCTTTTGTGATTTCGGGCATGTATGCCGGTCTGGCCGGTGGTTTGCTGGCCTCTATGGATCCGCTGGCCGGTGCGGAACGCATGCAGTGGACGGTGGGCGGCGAGGTGGTTGTGATGACCATCCTTGGCGGCGCGGGGACGTTGCTTGGTCCTGTGCTGGGGGCCGGTGCAATCAAATATCTGGAAAACATCTTCTCCAAGATCAATGAATCCGTATTGCATGACTGGTTCGGCTTTCTGCCGGACGGGTTGGAAGATGCGGTTGTCTGGCTGTTTGCCCGCTTTACCGGCGATGGCTGGCATCTGACGCTGGGGCTGTTGTTCATGGCGGTTGTGATCTTCCTGCCCGGTGGCCTGATGGAAGGTGGCGCGCGCATACGCGACAAATTCCGCCGCAAGGGTGACATTGACGAAACCGGCGCTGCAACCAAAACCCCTGCTGAATAAGGAGACCGACAGATGAGTATTCTTG
Source organism: Amylibacter sp. (assembly GCA_027083485.1). Taxonomy (GTDB): domain Bacteria; phylum Pseudomonadota; class Alphaproteobacteria; order Rhodobacterales; family Rhodobacteraceae; genus Amylibacter. Next base: position 7,430 of record JALWOO010000096.1, read on the forward strand.
AAGTCCAGAATGTGAACAAAAGCTTTGGCGGGTTGAAAGCGTTGCAGAACGTCAATCTGAAAGTCGAAGAAGGCACCATTCACGCGATCATCGGGCCGAACGGGGCCGGTAAATCGACTTTGCTGAACTGTTTTGTTGGCAAGCTGATTCCCGACACCGGATCGGTGATGTTCAACGGGCAATCCCTGCTGGGCAAAAAGCCTTACGAGATCAACCAGATGGGTGTTAGCCGTGTGTTCCAGACTCCGGAAATCTTTGGAGATCTGAGCGTGTTTGAAAATGTGATGATCCCCTGTTTTGCCAAACGCGACGGGGCCTTCCGCATGCATGCGGTTGGACGGGTCGAGCGCGAGACCGACATTCGCGAATCCGCCGAGCAGATGCTGATCGATGTGGATATGATCGACAAAAAGCACATGCACGCGGGCAGCCTGTCGCGTGGCGACAAGCGCCGGTTGGAAATGGCCATGTGCCTGTCGCAAAATCCGAAACTGTTGTTGCTGGATGAACCCACCGCCGGTATGGCGCGCGCCGATACCAACAACACGATTGAACTGCTGGCCCGTATTCAGGATCGCCGCCATATCACCATGGCGATCATTGAACACGATATGCATGTGGTGTTCTCGCTGGCTCAAAAGATTTCGGTTCTGGCACAGGGCACGGTGATTGTCGAAGACCTGCCGGAAAACATCAAAGGCCATCCAAAGGTCAAAGAAGCCTATCTCGGGGAGGCAGCGGAATGACGCTCGGACTGGATACAAACGTGACGAATGTGGAAAAGAAACGCGCCGAACCGGCGTATTTTTCCGCCCATGACATCCATGCCTATTACGGCGAAAGCTATATCGTGCAAGGCGTGAGCTTCAATGTACACG
>JALWOO010000097.1 GCA_027083485.1 Amylibacter sp.
TTGTCACCAACAACTATGTACGCGGCGGCGGGGACGGCTATAAAATGTTCGCCAAAGACGGCATGAACGCCTATGACTTCGGCCCGGATCTGGCCGATGTACTGGCCGACTACATGGTCAAAAAGGGCAACTACAAAGCCTATATGGATGGCCGTATTTCCACCAAATAACGACAACGGCGCAGGAAAAAACCTGCGCCTATTCAATTTCGAATTCGTCTAAATATCCCCGCCGGAGGCATAAAAGTTTTAATGCCTCCGGCGGGGATATTTTTTACGAATTCGAAGTATAGACTACCGTAAAGCCGCTTCGATGTTGCCGCCATCCACAGTCATCACATGAGCGGTGGTGCGTTCGCTTTGGGCCAGCGCAACGAAGGCTTTGCCCACATGTTTTGCCTCGACCTCGCGGCGCAGCAGGTTGCCGGCCATATAGGTTTCTTCGGACACGCCGCGCGCCTTGGCGCGTTCGGTGACGAAATCCTCGTCCAGCAGGCCGGAACGGATCCGGTCGGCGTTGATGCCGTTCACCCGCACGCCCTTTGGCCCAAGTTCCAGCGCCAGTTGGCGCAGCAGGAAAAAGGTTGCGGCTTTGGGTAGGCCATAGGCCCCGAAGCCTTTGCCCGGATTGACCGCCTGTTTGGAGACATTGAACAGGATCTGTCCGCCGCGCCCTTGCTCTGCGAACAGATTGGCCGCTGCCGTGGCGAAATTGCGATGGGCAAAGAAGTTCAGCTCGAAGCTCTTGCGCAGGGTCTCATCGGATAGTTCGGTCATTTCACCGGTCCAGGCCGCACCGGCGTTGGAGACCAGAATATCCAGCCCGCCGAAGCGTTGGATACAGGCTTCCATGGCCTGATCAGCGGCCCCTTCTGCGGTGATATCCAGCGCGATACCGCCGTGATCCGGTCCCAATGCGGCCAGTGCCGCATCCAGTGCGGATTGTTCCAGATCGACGATAAAGATATTCGCCCCGAGAGCGGCAAATTCCTGCGCTGTGGCCAGCCCGATCGCCCCGCCGCCGCCGGTGATCATCACAATGCGCCCTTGCAGGGCCGGCGGTTTGCCCTTGCCCAGTTTCGCCTGTTCCAGCGACCAGTATTCCATATCGAACAGCTGTTCTTCGTTCACCGGAAAAAACCCGCCGCAGGCCTGGGCGTTGGTCATCACGTTCATGTTTTGCGCAGCCAGATCGCTGGCGGCGCTGGCGGCCTTGGCGTTGGCGGAAATGCCCACCACGCCCACGCCTTCGATCCAGGCCAGATTGGGAGTCGGGGTCAGCATGGTTTTGATCCCGCCAAGGCGCGCGTTGTTGGTGTTGAAATACGCGGTGTATTCCGCAATGAACCCGTCCACCGCTGCTGCCACCGCATCGCGGCCTTCAAACAGCATATCCGCGGTAATCAGCACCGGATAATTCTTGGTGCGGATCACATGGTCCGGCGTTGCCACGCCCCGGCGGGACAGCTCTTCCAGATCATCGCGTTGCAAAAACTCTTGCACATTTTCACCGTTGCGCAGGTCCATCACCGGCATGGGTGCATCACGATCGCCGGTAAATTCGGCAATGCGGTCGCCGATAATCCCGCGCAGCATCGGCAGGATTTCCCCCGCATGGGAGGACATTTCCGTGTCTTCACCCACCGGAAGCGCCGGCACCTGCCCGCTTTGGTCTTCCAGCCAGCTTTCGACCATATTGGTGTGTTCGATCAGGCGGTCATAGCTTTCTTTGGCGCTGCCCCCAAAGGCAAAATGGCCGTGTTGCAGCAGCATCAGGCCTTCGACCTGCGGGTTTGCCTCGTAAACTTCGGCGGCGACTTTGGCCAGCTCGAAGCCGGGCATGATGAAAGGCACGCAGGCGATCCGGTCGCCGAAAATCTCGGCGACCACTTCTTCGGCGTTGGGCAGATCACAGAGCGCCAGCATGGCGGATGCGTGGGTGTGGTCCACATATTTATGGGGTAAAAACGCGTGCAGCAGGGTTTCTACTGACGGATTGGGCGAGGTCGAATCAAGCAGATTGGCCCGTTGCAGGTTGACCA
>JALWOO010000098.1 GCA_027083485.1 Amylibacter sp.
ATGACATCATCCCCGTTCCCGTTCCCGTTCCCGTTCCCGGACAGGGAAGGCAGATCGTCGAGCATATTGCCGCCGCCTTCGGCAAAAGAGGTGTCCTCTTGTCCGGCGTCATCCGCTGCATCGCTGTCGGAATCCGTGATCTGGCCATCGTCGTCGCTATCGTCGCCCATGCCCAATAAAGCCCCACCGGCAAAGCCGAGCATGGTAATCATCAGTATTTCAAGCATCCTGCACCCCAATGAGTAAATCGCGCAGGCCAGCCCCCCGAACCCGTGTGCGCAATAATCCCGACCACAATCCGGCCAGAGTATTACCATTTCCCTAAACTGCCAGTGTTGAGTTCCCCTATGGTTAACAGCTGTTTTCCGCTTTAGGGCTTCCATTTTGCGCCAATCTCGACTATGGAGCGCTGTCTGCGACTCAAAAGTTGTGGATACTCCATGGGCCTTGCTGGACGACATCCCGGTTTGCGCCATTCACTTTATCCATAGAGGAGACCCCGATGTCGATTACACCAGAAGAAAAAGCACGCCTGATCAAGGAATTTGCAACCAAAGAAGGCGACACAGGTTCGCCCGAAGTACAGGTTGCCATTCTGACATCCCGCATCAAAACGCTGACCGAGCATTTCAAAACCCACAAGAAGGATAACCATTCCCGTCGTGGTCTTTTGCATATGGTCGCCCTGCGTCGCAAACTGCTGGACTACACCAAAGCCAAGGACGTTGAGCGGTACAAATCCCTGATTTCCCGTCTCGGCATTCGCCGCTAAGGTTTTAAATCGCGCCTCCATCAGGGGGCGCGTTTTTGCAAGGGGCTGCCGGTGCCCCTGAAAACCGGTACTGTCCGTTGGCTGGCCTAGCTGATCCTATAGCGCCCGCCGGATATGATATGAAACAGGATCCCCGCACTGGCGGGTTGTTTCGGTACCGCGTCATGGGGACGGGGGCCGTTTGATAGGATGATACATGTTTGACGTAGTCAAAAAATCAATCGAATGGGGTGGCGACACGCTGACCCTTGAAACAGGTAAAATCGCGCGCCAAGCCGATTCAACGGTAATCGCTACTTATGGCGAAACGTCGGTTCTGGCCGCCGTGGTATTTGCCAAACAAGAGAAGCCGGGAATGGATTTCTTCCCGCTGACCGTGAACTACCAGGAAAAATATTACGCTGCGGGTAAAATCCCCGGCGGTTTCTTCAAGCGTGAGGCCCGCCCCACCGAGAAAGAAACCCTGACCGCGCGTTTGATCGACCGTCCGATCCGTCCGTTGTTTGTACCGGGTTTCAAACATGAAACCCAGGTCACGCTGACGGTTCTGTCCCACGATCTGGAAAACGATCCGGATATGGTTGCAATGATCGCGGCTTCTGCTGCACTGACCCTGTCCGGCGCGCCGTTCATGGGGCCGATTGCCAACTGTCGTGTTGGTTACGTTGATGGCGAATATGTGCTGAACCCGTCTGTGGATGACATGCACGAGCTGCGCAACAACCCTGAACAGCGTCTTGATCTGGTTGTGGCCGGTACCCGTGACGCGGTGATGATGGTTGAATCCGAAGCATACGAGCTGTCCGAAGCCGAAATGCTGGGCGCTGTGAACTTTGCCCATGAAAACATTCAGCCGGTGATCGACCTGATCATCGACATGGCCGAAGCCGCAGCCAAAGAACCGTTTGATTTCCAGGCACCGGATTATTCCGAACTGCTGGCCAAAGTGACCGAGCTGGGCGAAGAGAAAATCCGCGCGGCTTATGCCCATACGGACAAACAGGAACGCACCACGGCGATTTCTGCGGCACGCGAAGAAATCAAGGCGGCGCTGTCCGAAGAAGAGCTGGAAGACCCGAACCTGTCCACAGCCCTGAAAAAGCTGGAAAGCAAGGTTGTGCGCGGCGATATCGTCAACACCGGCAAGCGGATCGACGGGCGTGACCTGTCAACCGTTCGCCCGATCTCTTCGGAAACCGGCCTGCTGCCACGGACCCACGGCTCTGCCCTGTTTACCCGCGGCGAAACACAGGCGCTGGCGATTACCAC
>JALWOO010000099.1 GCA_027083485.1 Amylibacter sp.
ACCCAGAGCGACCCCGCCCCGATCACGACCATGACAACCGCCGAAATCAGGCGCGGTAATAGGTCGGAAAAATCTGCTTTGCTGCTCATACTGCCTCGCTTGCGCCAAATCGCCTGTCGCGATTTCGGTATTGTTCCAGTGCTTCAACCAGCTCTGCTTCGTAAAAATCAGGCCAGGCCGTCTGCGTAAACACATATTCCGCATAGGCCGCCTGCCAGGTCAGGAAATTCGATGTCCGATGTTCCCCCGAGGTGCGGATAATCAAATCCGGATCCGGCAAATCGGCTGTATCCAGATAATCATTCAGCGTATCCTCTGTGATACTGTCCGGCTCCAGCATGCCGGATTTCACGGCTTTGGCCATGCGACGAACCGCGCGGGTGATTTCGTCCCGTCCGCCATAGTTCAGCGCCACCGTCAGGTTCAAGGTCCGGTTATGGCGGGTCCGTTCCTCCAGCCCTTCCATCAACGCGCTGAGTTTTTTGTCCAGCCGCACCCGATCCCCGACAAACCGCACCCGCACATCATCCCGCATCATGGTGTCGGATTCCTTGCGGATAAACCGGCGAAACAACGCCATCAGGCCCAGAACCTCGCGCGCGGAACGTTTCCAGTTTTCGGTCGAAAACGCAAAGATGGTCAGGTATTCAATCCCGTAGTTCGGGGCAACCTTGACGATTTCACGCACCCGGTCCACGCCGCGCGCATGCCCCTTCAGGCGCTCCAGCCCGCGCGCCGACGCCCAGCGCCCGTTGCCATCCATGACAACAGCAACATGACGCGCCGTTTTCTGCGGGGGAGAATCGTGGGACATAACGTGCCTTGCTACAAAATCCGCAGGTTAAACCTGCATGATCTCGGCTTGTTTTGCCTCAAGAACCTTGTCGATTTTGGCAATGGCCTTGTTGGTCATTTCCTGAATTTCGTCTGACCAGATTTTCTGGTCGTCCTCGCTCATGCCATCATTTTTGGCCTTTTTGATCTGGTCCATGCCATCGCGGCGCACATTGCGTACGGCGATACGGGCATTTTCAGCGTATTGGCCAGCAACTTTGGTCAGCTCGATACGGCGTTCCTCGTTCAGCTCCGGAATCGGCAGGCGCAGGGTCATGCCGTCGCCAACCGGATTGATGCCCACGTTGGAATTGCGGATTGCTTTTTCCACGGCGGGCAGAACATCCTTGTCCCAGACCGTTACGGTAATCATCCGCGGTTCAGGCACATTCACCGTCCCGCATTGGTTCAACGGCATTTTGGAGCCGTAACAATCCACCATAATCGTATCCAGAATGGACGCCGACGCCCGGCCGGTGCGCAGGGATGCGAATTCGTTCCGCAGCGCGTTCAGCGCCCCGTCCATGCGTTTTTCCAGACCGTCAATATCAATTTCGATTTCATCAGACATGATGCTCTCCTCAGAATTCACCTACGGTGGTGTATGTCCCTTCGCCGCGCAAAATGCCAGCAAAACCGCCCGGCTCATCGAGCGAAAATACCACGATCGGCTTGTTGTTGTCCCGCGCCAGCGCAATTGCCGAGGCATCCATCACCCGCAGGTTTTTGGCCAGGACATCATTATAGCTGACTTTTTCATAGCGTACAGCATCGGGGTTTGTTTTGGGGTCTTTGTCGTAAATCCCGTCCACCTGCGTTCCCTTGAAGATCGCTTCGCAGGACATCTCATTGGCGCGCAGGGTAGCGGCGGTGTCGGTGGTGAAATAGGGGTTGCCGGTACCGGCTGCAAAAATGCAAACGCGCTTTTTCTCGAGGTGGCGTACGGCGCGGCGCCGGATGTAAGGTTCGCAAACCTGATCCATCGGAATCGCCGAAATCACCCGCGTGTGGATATTCAGGGATTCAAGCGCCCCCTGCATGGCCAATGCGTTCATCACCGTGGCCAGCATACCCATATAATCCGCGGTTGTGCGTTCCATCCCCTGCGCGCTGCCTTGCAAACCGCGAAAGATATTTCCGCCCCCGATAACCAGACAGATTTCCACGCCCAGATCATGAACCGACTGTATTTCCTGCGCAATGCGT
>JALWOO010000100.1 GCA_027083485.1 Amylibacter sp.
GGCGATGGTGGATTTGCCGTTAAAACGTGCGGTGCCTTTGCGGTCCTCGAAGGTGAGCCGGATATCGGCCAGATCGCCAAGGGTAATCACCCGGTCGCCGTTGACCTTGATCGGCAGGGAATACACATCGGAAGGCTCGTCAAAGGACGAGGGAATTTTCACGGAAAATGCCCCGTGCGGGGTTTCGATTTCACCGGCGGCGATCAGCTGGTTGTTGTTTTGCACCACTGTCAGCAGTTCGGAGGCGGTGACGTTATAGGCTTCGAGCTTGAGCGGGTCGATCAACACTTCCAGCATTTCGTCGCGGTGACCGGACAGACCTGCTTCCAGCACGGGCGACAGGGATTCGATCTTGTCTTGCAGATCCTTGGCCACCCGCAACAAGGTGCGTTCCGGAATAAGGCCGGAGAGCGAGACGACCAGAATGGGAAAATCCGAGAAGTTGATCTCGTTGATCGTCACCTGATCTGCGCCGTCGGGAAAATTGGCTTCGGCTTGGGAAACCTTGTCGCGCACATCGGCGATGGTGGCGGATTTGTCCCAGCCGAATTCAAACTGAATCACCACACCGCCATAGTTTTCTTTGGCAATGCCGCCCATGTCTTTCAGGCCGGTGAGGCCCTTGAGCTTGTTTTCAAGCGGTTTGACAATCAGTTTTTCGGAATCCTCGGCAGAAATGCCGGGGAAGGGCACCGAAATAAACAGGGCCGGAATGTCGATGTCCGGTTCGCCTTCTTTGGGTAGCCCGACATAGGCCAGCGTTCCTGCGCCAAGTGACAGCAACACAAAGGCAAAGATCATTCGGGCGCGCGCAACTGCCCAGTTGATAAGGCCGTTCATGATGCGTCATCCTCATAAGTCACAGCAACCCGGCGTCCATCGACAACGTACTCCTGACCGATCACGATGACGTCGATTTGCGCCGGCAATCCGGTCACCCACACGCCTTGGGGGCTGTCGTTGATGATGGTCACGGGAAAGAACTTGGCTTTGCCATCTATGGCGGCGCGAATGCCCAGGCGGCCGCTGTCGTCCAGCGTCAGGGCGGATTGTGGCAGCAAGTGGCCCTGATCACCCGCCAGAGCAATAAAGATTTCGGCGGTGGAGCCGTCGCGGATCTTTTTCTCGTGGTTGGGGACCGTGACCTCTACGCGAAAGGTGCGGGTCAGACTGTCGGCGCGGCGCGAAATGAAAGTCACGTTGCCTTGCAATTCCTGTCCGTTCACCAGCCTTGCGCCCGCCGGAGAATTCACAGAAATGCGTGATACCTGTTGTTCGGTGGCAAAACCCACCAGTTTGATCGGATCAAGCGCAATCACAGTGGCGCATGGGGAGCCGGGCAGCAGCAAAGCCCCGAATTCGGCCGTATCCGATTCGAGCAATCCGGCAAATGGGGCCCTGATTTCCAGTTTCTCAATCTGCTTCTGGATCCGTTTTAGCGCAGCTTCGGCACTTTCGAGTGCGGCTTTGCGGGCAATGGCCTGCGTTTCAGAGGCATAACCTTTGGCCACCAGGGATGTCGATACCGTATTGTTGGCCCTGGCTTCGGCCAAGCGGGCCTTTGCTTCGGCGAGGCTGGCCTCAAGCGTGCCCGGGTCGAGTTTGCACAGAAGCTGGCCCTTTTTTACATCGGTACCTTTGCGGATGGGCTGGGAAATCACCAGCCCTGTGGCTTCGGATTTGGCGTCAACGGCGCGGGAGGCCTCTGTTTTGCCGCGCAGAACGATGCCGCGGGCCACCGGTTGTTGTGTGGATTTCAGGACCACGACAGTTACAGGCGGTTTATCCTCAAGCGCCAGCTCTTTGGGGGCTTGGGGTGTCTGTGCACGTGCGACACCGGCAAAGCTGAGCAAGAGATCACGCTCCATAATCGCCATATAGGTCACAGCACAGACCAGCAGGGCGGTCAACAAGGGAACAAAACGCATGGATTCCTCCGGCGCAAAAGGCCAAAACTCTGGTACACGCCAGACGGGCGTAAATAAGCACTGCTCTCTAAGTAGCGTGCGTTTTCAGGAACGGCAAGGGCTTGTAATGA
>JALWOO010000101.1 GCA_027083485.1 Amylibacter sp.
CATTGAAATTGCCCCGCAACTCACCCCAGCCTTCGGCATGGTGCATGAAATAAAAAGCCAGGGCAAACAGCCACACCTCGATCGAATGCGCAATCAGCGCCGCGAACACCCCGGTAACGATCCGGTAACGATGGCGGATTTTCATATGCGGCGCAATCTCCGTCACGCGGTAGAGAAACTCGTAGTGAATCAGCACCGCGACGGTGACCAGCAAGGCGTTGATGAGATAGACAAAAAACATGATCTGCGGCAGCCCTTTGTTCAAATATGCTGCAAATCATATTTGAAAACGGCTGCCCGCACAAAGAGATGAATATGGCGGAGGCGTTATACCATGCTGTGCGCCACAATCGATACCCTAATTAAGTGACACTGGCGTCAATAAATATTGGGAGCCTCTGAATTTATTCTGGCATGAGCTGATTGTGGTGAAAAATCACTCGGTTCAAGGCGCAACCGCACGCAATAGCCCGCTATTGTGAAGGTTTGCAACACTAAAATGGGGGCGCGACAAGATGCCATGTCATGAATAAATCATGAGGCTCCCTTGATTACTTGTGCAGGTTGTACAGCCGCAGTTTCTTGCGCAGGGTGCCCCGGTTGAGGCCGAGGTATTCGGCGGCTTTGGACTGGTTGCCCTTGGTGTGTTCGAGCACGGCTTCGAACAGCGGGCGTTCGATCTGTTGCAGCACCATGTCGTACATGTCGGTGGGTTTGGCGCCGTCGAGTTCGAACAGGTAACGGCGGATGGAATGCTTGACGGCCTGGCTGAGTTGGGAGATGGTTTCGCGCTCGCTGTCGCGTTGCAAATCGTGAAGGCTTTGTGCGCTCATGCTGCTTTATTGTTATCCGTTGACGCCGCGTTGGCCGCGGTCGGGTTTTTGGTGGCGAAAAAGTCGGTGACCAGCGCCAGTTGTTGCGCCGCGCTTTCGATGGTGTTGATGGTTTTACGGAAAGCGTCGGTGTTGGGACGGTGTTTGCAGTACCAGCCGATATGCTTGCGGGCGATACGCACCCCGGCGTGCTCACCGTAAAAATTATACAGGTTTTCGAGATGCGCCCGCAATACCCGCACGATTTCTTCATTTTCGGGCGGCGCGGTATGCCTGCCGTGGCGCAGATAACTGTGAATTTCGCGGAAGATCCACGGGTTGCCCTGGGCGGCGCGGCCGATCATCAGGCCGTCGGCGCCGGTGTGGGTCAGCACTTGCAGGGCCTTTTCCGGCGTGGTGATGTCGCCATTGGCGATCACCGGGATGCGCACCTGTTGCTTGACTTCGGCGATGGTGTCGTATTCGGCCTCGCCGCGATAGCCGCATTCGCGGCTGCGGCCATGAATGCTGAGCGCGGCGATGCCGCAATCCTCGGCGATGCGGGCGATGTCTGGCGCGTTGCGGTTTTGCCGGCTCCAGCCGGTGCGAATTTTCAGCGTGACCGGCGCCTCCACGGCGGCGGTGACGGCGCGCAGGATGGCGGCGACCCGCGCCTGGTCTTTCATCAGCGCCGAGCCGGCCATGACATTGCATACCTTTTTCGCCGGGCAGCCCATGTTGATGTCGATGATCTGCGCGCCGTGGGCGACATTGAAGCGCGCGGCTTCGGCCATTTGTTCGGGGTCGGCGCCGGCGATCTGTACGCTGCGCGGCCCCGGCTCGCCGCTGTGATCCATGCGCAGGCGGGTTTTGCGGCTGTGGCGAAGCTGCTTTTGCGAGGTGACCATTTCCGATACGCACAGGTCGGCGCCGAGCTGGCGGCAGAGCATGCGGAAGGGGCGGTCGGTGACGCCCGCCATGGGGGCGAGGATCAGCGGCGCGCCTTGGGATTTTTCAGGGAAAGTGTAGGGGCCGATTTGCATGGGAGGATTTTCGCAGTTTTATAGGGGGATGCCTACCGGAGTGATTGGGTGAGTGGTAATGAAACGGGAAATTGCCTTTCGCCTTCGGCGAGTTACTTTTTGCCTGCAGCTGCAAAAAGTAACCAAAAAGAGCCGCCCGATAAGCTTGCCCTTCGGGTTCCCGGGCATTTGCTTTGGCGTTG
>JALWOO010000102.1 GCA_027083485.1 Amylibacter sp.
GGCCACCGGCTTTCCCGTGCAATACAACAAGGCCATCGTCGGCAAGAATGCCTTTGCCCATGAAAGCGGCATCCATCAGGACGGCATGCTGAAACACGCCGGCACCTATGAAATCATGAGTCCCGAGGATATCGGCCTGTCAGAAACCAATCTTGTAATGGGTAAACATTCGGGCCGCGCCGCGTTGCGCTCCAAGCTGTCCGATCTGGGCTATGAGCTGGCCGACAACCAGTTGCGCGATGTGTTTGTACGCTTCAAGGAACTGGCCGACCGCAAGAAGGAAATCTATGACGAAGACCTGTTGGCGTTGGTGCGCGACGAGGGAACGCAGGCCGCCAATGACTATATCAAGGTCAAGGACCTGACCGTGGTCTGTGGCACCAACGGCCCACAAACCGCCGATCTGACCCTGACAATCGACGGGCTGGAAAAGCAAACCAAAGCCACCGGTGACGGGCCGGTAGATGCGGCATTCAGTGCGGTCAAGGCGCTGTTCCCCCATGAGGCACGGCTGCAACTCTATCAGGTTCATGCGGTGACCGAAGGCACCGACGCTCAGGCCACTGTCACCGTGCGCATGGAGGAGAACGGCAAGATTGTCGTTGGCCAATCTGCTGACACAGATACGATTGTTGCCTCGACCAAGGCCTATGTCAACGCATTGAACAAGCTGCTGGTGCGGCGCGAAAAGAGCGCCCCTGCCCCGGCGCAATCTTGAAACACCTGATTCTTGACTAATTTTCCAACGGGCGCTGTTTTTGCGCCCGTTGTTCGATTTGTGCTATTAAATAGTATAATTACCCCCTATCCCTCCGGTTTATAGGCGGCATAATGCCTATTTTTTCGGCCAGCGCCCCCTTTACCCAATCCCCTTGCAAGCTTTATAAAGACCTATCTTGCTGGTGCCTTTGGCACGCAACACACGTCTCTAGGCAAAAGGCAGCGCGCGCATATGTATGGCATTCTTAGCAATATGTTTTCCACCGACATGGCAATCGATCTGGGCACAGCGAATACGCTGGTCTATGTCAAAGGCAAGGGCATTGTACTGAACGAACCCTCTGTTGTTGCCTATCAGGTCAAGGACGGGGTTCGTCGGGTTCTGGCCGTAGGTGAAGATGCCAAACTGATGCTGGGCCGGACCCCCGGTTCCATCGAGGCCATCCGCCCGATGCGCGACGGGGTGATTGCGGATTTCGACACGGCCGAAGAAATGATCAAGCATTTCATCCGCAAGGTTCATAAACGCTCCATGCTGACCAAACCACGGGTGCTGGTTTGCGTGCCACACGGAGCAACGCCTGTTGAAAAACGCGCCATTCGCCAATCGGTTTTATCTGCCGGCGCGCGCAAGGCCGGCCTGATTGCCGAACCGATTGCCGCGGCCATTGGTGCGGGCATGCCGATTACGGACCCGACAGGTTCCATGGTTGTCGACATCGGCGGCGGCACCACCGAGGTTGCCGTGCTGTCACTGGGCGATATTGTTTATGCGCGTTCCGTGCGCGTCGGCGGTGACCGTATGGACGAGGCCATCGTTTCCTATTTGCGCCGCCAGCAAAACATGCTGGTGGGTGAAAGCACCGCCGAGCGGATCAAAACCTCCATCGGGACAGCCCGTATGCCCGACGACGGGCGCGGCTCCTCCATGGAAATTCGCGGCCGTGACCTGCTGAACGGGGTGCCTAAGGAAATTGAAATCACACAGGCGCAGGTATCGGATGCGCTCTCCGAGCCCGTGCAACAAATCTGCGAAGCCGTGATGACCGCCCTTGAAAGCACCCCGCCCGATCTGGCGGCGGATATCGTGGATCGCGGTGTAATGCTGACCGGCGGCGGGGCGTTGCTGGGCGAGTTGGATCTGGCGCTGCGTGAACAAACCGGATTGGCGATTTCTGTCGCTGACGAGAGCCTGAATTGTGTGGCTCTGGGCACCGGCAAGTCGCTGGAATATGAAAAACAACTGCTGCACGTCATCGACTTTGACAGCTAACCACCCGCGCTGTTGGTGTCACAGGGGCAGCGATCAAAAAACGGGGGCCTGAATGGCGGCACACCCAGAAAACAACGCATATTTCGGGCGCACGCTTCGGCGTGTACTGATAGGCGTGCTCTGCGTTGTACTGCTGTCGTTGTTTTTGCTCTGGCGCATCGACAACCCGCGCGCTGAACGGTTTCGCATGGCGATTATCGACCGGTTTGTGCCCAATATGGAATGGGTGCTGACCCCGCTCACGCTGGTGTCGCGGATGGCCAACGAGTTTCAGTCCTACAATCGCCTGTATTCCCAAAATCAGGAGCTGCGCCGCGAATTGCAGCAAATGAAAGCCTGGCGCGAGGCTGCATTGCAGTTGCGCCAGAAGAACGCCAAACTGTTGGACCTGAACAAGGTAAAGCTCAGCCCGAAACTGACCTACACAACCGGCGTAGTTTTAACCGATAGCGGCAGTCCCTTTCGCCAATCCGCCTTGATCAACATTGGCCGTCACGACGGCATTGTGGATGGCTGGGCGGTGATGGATGGTTTGGGACTTGTGGGCCGCATATCCGGTTTGGGGCTGAATTCGGCACGGGTTTTGTTTGTCACCGACAGTTCCAGCCGCATTCCGGTGCAGGTAACGCCCTCGGGTCAGAAGGCGATTCTTACCGGCGACAACACGCCTTTTCCCACGTTGGAGTTTCTCGACAACATCGACCAGATCCACGCGGGAGATCGGGTTGTAACCACGGGTGACGGCGGTGTTTTCCCGCCGGATCTGCTGGTGGGGGCCGTGATCTTAGGCCCTGATGGCCGTTTGCGGGTTAAATTATCTGCCCAGTATCGCCGTTTGGAATTCCTGCGGGTTTTACGATACTTGCCCAATCCGCCAATCACCGACCCGGGTTCCCTGATCGAGCCGGACCAGCCCGCCAAAGAGGAAACCACCAGCAATGGATGAGGTCACTCCATTTCAGTTCTGGATCCGTCGGGGCACCTATCTGGCCTTTGGTATTTTACTGTTGTTACAGGCCATTATTCCGCAAAGTCTGGAAGCGACCCAAATCCCGGGGCCTGATATCTTTTATTGCATCACAATGGCCTATATTATTCGCCGACCAGAATATGCACCGCTTTGGGCAATCGTGTTGATCTTTTTTTTGCGTGATGTGGTGACCATGGCCCCTTTGGGATTGGCCACCTTGTTTTTCCTGATCGCAACCGAGATAGTCCGCGCCAACCTGCAGGCCTTTCGCGAATACTTCTTTGGCATTGAATGGCTTTGGGTCGCCGTGATTTACGGCCTGATTCTGGTCACACAAAATCTGGTTTTGTCACTCAGCGTCAGCTTTACACCAAAATTTGTAGATCTTTTTTACCAGTTCTTTTTTACCACGCTTGCCTACCCTGTTATTGTACTCATCATGCGCTATCTGTTTGCCATAGATCGCCCGGCTGCGGGCAAAACCGATGCACGGGGGCACCGAATATGAGACAACCCAAAGGCCCCGGCGTAAAACGCCGCTTGTTAACTCGCCGCTCCCTTCTTCTGGGCGGGACAATGGGGGGTGTCATGGGTGTGCTTGGCTGGCGCATGCGCCAGCTCGGGGTGACGCAAAGCAACCAGTTTCGCCTGCTGGCCGAAGAAAACCGCATCAACATCCGGTTACTGCCGCCCACCCGTGGCCTGATTTTCGACAGGCGCGGCAAGGCATTAGCCTATAACCAGCCGGTTTACAAAATTGATATGGTGCGCGAACAGGCCAAAGACCCCGAAGCAGTCTTGCGCCGTTTGGCCAACCTTATACCCCTGAGCGACGAAGACATCGAAACCGCCCTTGAAACCATGTCGAAAAGACGGGCTTTTGTGCCGGTTACCGTGGCGCAGGACCTCGACTGGGGGCATATCGCTACAGTTTCAGCCAACGCCCCTGCCCTGCCCGGAATTTCGCCCGAACTCGGCCATTACCGTATCTATCCCTATGGCGAGGATTTCGCCCATATTCTCGGGCGTGTGGGACCGGTGAGCGACTACGACCTGAAGAAAATCGACGACAAAGATCCGCTCCTTTTGATCCCGCGCTTCCAAATCGGCAAGACCGGCGTTGAAAACAAACTGGACCGGCGGTTACGCGGCAAGGCCGGTGAAAAACGCATCGAGGTCAATTCCATTGGCCGCGTCATGCGGGTTCTGAGCCGCGAAGAAAGCAAACCCGGTGCCAATTTGCAGGTCACTATCGACAACCGCCTGCAAAAATTCGCACTCGACCGGCTCAAAGGCCAAAGCGCGGCAGTCGTTCTAATGGATGTCAAAAACGGCGACCTGCTGACTATGGCCTCGGCACCCGGCTATGATCCGAATATGTTTGTGC
The DNA here is from genome assembly GCA_027083485.1 of Amylibacter sp. Classification (GTDB taxonomy): domain Bacteria; phylum Pseudomonadota; class Alphaproteobacteria; order Rhodobacterales; family Rhodobacteraceae; genus Amylibacter. The sequence goes on from JALWOO010000102.1 coordinate 4,351, forward strand.
GCGGCATTTCAGTAGATAATTGGCACACCCTGAACAACGATGAATATAAACCCTTGTTGAATAAAACAGTCACCGGCCTGTATCCGCCCGGCTCCACCTATAAAATGGTTTCCGCGCTGGCGGCCCTTGAAGGCGGCTTTGTCACACCGGAGGAAAAAATCTATTGTGGCGGCTATGTGGAAGTCTATGGCAACCGGTTTCACTGCTGGCGGCGTGGGGGCCACGGCAAGGTTGATCTGAAAAATTCGCTTAAACAGTCCTGCGACGTCTATTACTACGAACTCGCACAGCGCGTCGGTATTGAAAACACCTCTGCCATGGCCCGCAAACTGGGGTTGGGCATGGAGCACGATATCGAAATGCCGGGTGTCCGCGAAGGGTTGGCCCCGACGAAAGAATGGAAATTGAAACGGCGCAAAAAGGAATGGGTGGTCGGCGATTCCCTGAATGCGGCAATCGGCCAAGGCTATGTTCTGGCGTCACCGCTACAACTGGCGGTGATGACAGCCCGTATTGCCTCTGGCACCAAAATTTCCCCCCGTTTGCTGAATGCCATAGACAACCAGCCCAATCCCGTAAAAGGGCGAGAGCCGCTTGATATTGCGCCAGAAAACCTTGAATATGTCCGCAAAGGTATGTTTGCGGTGGTTAATGAACCCGGCGGAACCGCCCGGCGATCCCGTATCAAGGCCAAAGGCATGACCATGGCCGGAAAAACAGGAACGTCACAGGTGCGCCGCATCAACACCGGAGAACGAAAAACCGGCGTTATCAAAAATCGGGATTTGCCGTGGGAACAGCGCGATCATGCCCTGTTTGTCGCTTTTGCCCCCTATGACAACCCGCGCGTGGCCATTTCTGTGGTCGTCGAACACGGCGGCGGTGGCTCCAAAATAGCCGCGCCGATTGCAAGGGATGTAATGCGCTTTGCCCTTGAACTCGACGACATCAACTATCAAAAACCCGAGAAAATCCGTGCCGGGACGCAAACAGCCAACCGCGCGAACAAGGCAGATAAAGCATGAGTTATCTGGACTATAACCTGAAAACCTCCCCCACCGGTCTCTCCAAGATTCTCTATTTCAACTGGGGGCTGGCCCTGTTGTTGGCCGCGGTCAGCTGTGCCGGTTTTCTGATGCTCTATTCTGTGGCCGGCGGGGATATAGACCGTTGGGCGCGCCCGCAAATGATCCGTTTTGCTATGGGAATGGCCGCCATGGTAATCATCGGTTTTGTGCCGCTGTCTGTGTGGCGGGAAATGTCGGTGGTGGCCTATGTCGGCACTTTATTGCTGTTGATTGCGGTGCCGATTATCGGCACCTCTTCCATGGGGGCGCAGCGCTGGATTGATCTGGGTTTCATGCGCTTACAGCCCTCCGAATTGATGAAAGTCACCTTGGTGATGATGCTCGCGCGCTATTATGACTGGCTGGATATCCGCAAAATTTCCCGCCCCCTTTGGGTGTTAATCCCCCTTGTCCTAACCTTGGTGCCTACTTTTCTGGTGCTGAAACAACCGGATCTGGGCACCGCCTTGTTGCTGGTGGCCGGTGCCGGGGTTGTGATGTTTGTCGCCGGTGTCAGCTGGCTGTACTTCGGGGCGGCCTTTGCCATTATCGCCCTGCTGGTAACCGCCGTGATCGAAACAAAAGGGACCGATTACCAGCTGCTCAAGGATTATCAATACAAACGTATCGAAACCTTTCTGGACCCCGGATCGGATCCGCTCGGCTCCGGCTATAACATCACGCAGGCGCAAATTGCGCTTGGCTCTGGCGGTGTGTCCGGCCGTGGCTTTATGCAAGGCACTCAAAGCCGGCTGAATTTTTTGCCCGAAAAACACACCGACTTTATCTTTACCACTCTGGCCGAGGAATTCGGCTTTGTTGGCGGTATGATCCTGCTCACACTTTATGGGCTGATCCTGTTGTTTTGCATCATTTCCGCCCTGTCCAATCGCGACAGGTTCGGAGCCTTGCTGACCATGGGAATCGCGGCCACGTTTTTCTTTTATTTTTCGGTAAACATGTCCATGGTCATGGGGCTGGCCCCTGTCGTAGGCGTGCCTTTGCCGCTTGTATCTTATGGCGGCTCTGCCATGCTGGTTCTGCTCGCGGCCTTTGGCCTTGTGCAGAGCGCCCACATCCACCGACCGAGGTAATCCATGTCACTCAAAGTCCTGTTTTGGGCCAAGCCGGAACAATGGCCGCTCTATGAACCTGCCCTGCGCGAGGAATTCAACCGGCGTGGCATTCCCGTTGATCTGGTCAATGAAACCGATGATCCGGCCAGCATTGAATACATCATCTATGCCCCGACCGGCGACAACGATGATCTGTCCCCCTTTATCAACGTGCGCCTGATCCAGAGCCTCTGGGCCGGACCAGACAAGCTGATTGCCAACCCGACCCTGACCCAGCCGCTGGCGCGGATGGTGGATCGGGGTTTGCGCGAAGGCATGGTTGATTACGTGGTCGGCAATGTGCTGCGCCATCATCTGAACACCGACAAATTCGCGCAGGCAAAACCCGGCGAATGGTTGCAACAGAATGTGCCGCCGCTGGCGCGTAACCGTGTGGTCGGGATGCTCGGGCTTGGCGAACTTGGCATGGCCTGTGCGCGGGCGGTTTATCGCCACGGGTTCAAGGTTATGGGTTGGAGCCGTTCACCCAAGGCCGACGCGGATATCCTGTGTTTTGACGGTGCCGCAGGCCTGAACACGGTCTTGCGCAGCAGCGATATTCTGGTGCTGCTGACCCCGCACACAGCGGAAACCGAAAACCTGATCAACGCCGAAACCCTTGCGGTGATGCGCAAGGGAACTTCGATCATCAACCCCGGTCGCGGCGCGTTGATTGACGATACGGCCCTGCTGGACGCCCTGAACAGTGGCCATATCTCACAGGCAACGCTGGATGTATTCCGCACCGAACCCCTGCCGGCCGATCACCCCTATTGGGCACATCCGAACGTGCTGGTGACACCGCATATTGCCTCTGAAACGCGGGTGGACTCCGCCGTGGAAATCGCCGTTGAGAATATCCGCCGCGCCGAAAACGACGAAACACCACGTTTTCTGGTGAACCGGTCGCGGAGCTACTGATGTGGGCCATTCGCAGTTTCACAACAGAGGATGCTGCCAATTGCGCGCAATTATTCTATGATGCTGTCCATTTTGGCACACAAGCCCATTACACTGCCGCACAGCGACAGGCATGGGCAGGTAAAGTGCCGGAAACTGGCGAATGGGCTAAGCGCTTAGGTGGGCAGACAACCGTTTTGGCCATCAAGGGCCAGATCATTTCCGGCTTTATGACATTGGATGGCAAAGGGTACATTGATCTGGCTTTTGTATCCCCGCAATATGCAGGGTGTGGCATTGGAAGATACCTTTACCAATCCATAGAAAAGCGCGCGCGGCAGGCAAAATTGGCACGCCTGCACACACAGGCCAGCCGCGTTGCCAAACCGTTCTTTGAGAAAATGGGTTGGACAGTTATTTCGAGCCATACCAACAAACGTGGCTCTATCGAGTTGCCGAATTTTCAAATGGAAAAGCACCTGCTCTCTATCCCCTTAGACCGAAAGTCCCAATGACCCACATCGTCCTGTTTAACAAACCCTTCAACGTCCTGTCCCAATTCACTGACAAAGGCACAGAGGGTAGCAGCCGCAAGACCCTGTCGGAATTCATCGACGTCCCCGGCGTTTACGCCGCAGGCCGGCTCGACAAAGACAGCGAGGGGTTGCTGGTTCTGACTGATAACGGCAAGCTGCAAAACAAGATCGCCAGCCCGCGTTTTCGCACCGCAAAAACCTATTGGGTACAGGTCGAAGGCATCGCCACCGATGCGCAAATCAATGCCTTGCGCAAAGGGGTGCAGCTCAAGGACGGGATCACTGC
>JALWOO010000103.1 GCA_027083485.1 Amylibacter sp.
GAAGTGTTGCGCGCCAATGTGGCCAAGGTGTTGGCAAACAGCGAAGGGGTGGATGCGGATCGTTTGGCGCAAGAGTTGGCGTTGCTGGTGGTGAAATCCGATGTGGCCGAAGAACTGGACCGTTTGGGTGCCCATATCGCCGCCGCGCGGGAGCTTCTTGCGGCTGACGGCCCGATCGGGCGCAAGTTCGATTTCCTGACGCAGGAATTCAATCGAGAGGCCAACACCTTGTGTTCCAAGGCCAATTTCACCGAATTAACCGCGATCGGACTTGACCTCAAAACCGTAATAGACCAGATGCGCGAACAGGTTCAAAACGTGGAGTAGTTATGACCGATAACAATCGCAGAGGCCTTTTGGTCATCCTGTCCTCGCCTTCCGGTGCGGGGAAATCCACCTTGTCGCGGCGTTTGCTGGAATGGGACCCGAGCCTGCGGTTCTCCGTTTCCGCCACAACCCGCCCGCCGCGCAAGGGCGAGGTGGAGGGGCAGGACTATTATTTCAAATCCCACAAGGAATTCGAAAAGCTGGTCTCCAGTGGCGGTATGCTGGAACATGCGCATGTTTTCGGCAATTACTACGGTTCCCCGCGCGCGCCCGTGCAAGAGGCCATCGAATCCGGTCGCGATATCCTGTTTGATATTGATTGGCAGGGCGGCCAACAAATTCGCGGCTCGGCTTTGCAACGGGATGTGGTGTCGATTTTTATTTTGCCTCCGTCGATCAAGGAGCTGGAACGCCGCCTGACCAGCCGTGGTCAGGACAGCCCCGAGGTTGTTGCCAAACGCATGGCGCAGGCGAAGTCCGAGATCAGCCATTGGGCCGAATACGATTATGTGCTGATCAATGATGATCTGGACGATTGTTTTGAAAAGCTGAAAATTGTGTTTCAGGCCGCCCGGTTGCGTCGGGATGCGCGGCCGGAATTGATGGAGCACGTTCAAAAACTCAACAAGGAATTCGAGGAACTGCTATGACCCTTTATGCGCTTGACGGAATTGCACCGGAACTGCCGGAAAACGGAGATTACTGGATTGCACCGGATGCACAGGTGATCGGCAAGATTACCCTGCATGCGGGCAGCTCGATCTGGTTCGGGGCGGTTTTGCGGGGGGATAACGAGCGAATCACATTGGGAAAAGGCAGCAATATTCAGGAAAATTCCGTGCTGCATACGGATATGGGCTACCCTTTGGTGATCGGCGAGGACTGCACAATCGGCCATCGCGCCATGCTGCATGGCTGCACCATTGGCAATAATACCCTGATCGGCATGGGGGCAACGGTGCTGAACGGGGCGAAGATCGGCAATAATTGCCTGATCGGGGCCGGCGCGCTGATAACAGAAGGCAAGGTTATTCCCGATGGGTCTCTGGTTATGGGGGCACCGGGCAAGGTGGTGCGTGAACTGGATGCCGCCGCGATTGCCATGCTGGGCAAGTCGGCGCAGGTGTATCAGGCCAATATGGCCCGTTTTCGCGATGGGCTTAAGGTTGTTTAGGTCCTAAGAACCTGCGCGGAAATCCGGTTGTCATCAACCTGTATAACAAGGGGAAAACCCAGGTTGGTTGCCTGCAAAGAAGCCAACTGGAATTGTATGTCGCCAGAGTAAATATCTTCACTGCTTTGGCCCTGCAAGAACGCCTGCCAGGCGGTGCTATCGGTTTTTGTACGCCCCGTTCCGGCAATCATCCAACCGTCATTGGTGGTGCCAATCGATATATTTCCGCCATATGGCAGGCCTGTTTCCACGCATTGGATCAATAAAAATAACAGCTTGGCAATATTTCTTGGCGTGTCACCAACTATTTCCCAGCTTGGATGTACCCGTTTATCGGCAAAGTATTGTGCCAATACCTGTTGTGCTGTTGCTTGACCAAGCTGCGCTCCAGCTGTGGTGGTGCCAAAAGCAATGCGAAAAAATTCAACCCGTGCGTTGGCTGCTTTGATGCTGTCGCTTAGCAAGGCTAATTCAGGGGAAGGGGCTACACCGGAAAGTTCCAGTAATTCCAAACCATTAC
>JALWOO010000104.1 GCA_027083485.1 Amylibacter sp.
AAACCGAAGCCTCCAGATGTTTGTTGCCGATCCAGCGGATTTCCTGAAGCCCGTTGTCGCGGGTCACAATCCGGTCGCCAAGGCGCAGGGTTTCCACGGGCCGATCGCCAAATTCCGTGCGAATGCGGGTGCCCGGTGTAAAGCAGGGGATTACCGTTTCGATATTGGCAAAGGTCATTGAACCGGTAACGGCACCGCTGTCGTCGAGGAATTCCACCGTGCCGTTTTCGTGGTTGGCAGCGTCATAAATCACGCGCAAACGACCGGCACCTGTCAGGTCGAGCGTGTCATTGTCAACACCGCCTTCGCCGCCATCTACCTCGTCGCCGTCAGTGCCGCCAAGAAAAACATCCGAGTCATCCCCGCCAGACAGGCTGTCCCCGCCAAGGCCACCCGTCAGCGTGTCATTCCCAACCCCGCCTTCGATGGTATCAACGCCGTCTTCGCCGTAAAGGTCATCATCGCCCGCATCACCCCAGACGGTGTCATTGCCGACACCGGCAAAAACCGTGTCATTGCCGGTGCCGCCGTGGTCTTCGTCGCTGCCATAACCGGAATAGATCGTATCATCGCCCGCACCGGCCTGAACAATATCGTCATCGCCGGTTTCGCCGGGCAAATGCGCGTCGTCATTGTCGATCCGGTCGCCGTCATCATCGCCGGTATAGCCGTTGAAAATGAAATCATTGCCCGCCGTCCCCGACACAATCCCGTCGGTCCCCGGCGGAATGCCGATGGCCTCGAGCGCGGCAGGGGTGGACAGATCGGCCGGAGCAATGCCTTTGAGAGTGATGTTTTCACCCCCCGGAAAAGTCAGCACCGCATTGCCATTGCCATCGTCGGACACAACCACATCATTGGTGGTCACAGGGGTAGAGCCGCCATCGCGGGTCATACCGGAAACATCCAGTTGGTCATGGCCGGTAAAGGTGCCGTCGCCGTTGTCGGTCGGCCCTTCAAAGGCATCGACATTATCGCTGCCGGACCCGTCCGCCAGTTTGACCGTATCGGTGGCCGATGACAGGATGATGTTTTCAATGTCGATAAAGGTGGTGGTATCCACCCCGTCGGTAAAGCTGCCGTTGCCATCCACACCGTTGGTCAGATCAATCGTCAGATCGGTTGTAACCCCGCTCATGTCGATGGTGTCGCCGTTTACTTCGTCTTCTTCCTCGGCGTCGATCTGGTCATTGCCGAAATGGTCCTGCACGATGAAGGTATCATCGCCATAGCCGCCCCATTCGTAATCGTCGCCTTCGTTGGAGCCGCTGTAAAACGTGTCATTGCCAAAAGAGCCGCGCAACCAGTCGTCGCCCGCGCCGCCATACAGCACATCGTTGCCATAGTCGCCGTTCACACGGTCGTTGCCGTCGCCACCGTAGAAAATGTCATTGCCATGGCCGGTTTCGATGGAATCCGCACCGGCACCACCATAGAAAACGTCGTCGCCTTCGTTGCCATGCAGCGTATCATTGCCATCGCCCCCATAGAGCGTGTCATTGTCCAGACCGCCATACAGAACGTCATCACCGGCTTCGCCGTAAATCGTATCGCTGCCCTGTTCGCCAAACACCGTGTCATTGCCGGCACCGGCCATAATCACATCGTCATTGGAGCCATCCGCCGCATCATTGTTATCGACCATGTCGCCTTCCGGATCATCCAGATAGGCCGCATCGATCAAATCATTTCCCGCGGTTCCGTCAACGGTGAAATCCGGTCCGGACACAAAGGAAATATCGCTCACCCCGAAAGTGCCGGAGTTGTCGATACTTTCGCCATTGTCAAAGATAAATTTCAAACTGACAATCGGGCCGGCAATATTCACCGTCACGGAATCCGTAGCGCCGACGGTTTCCACACCGCTAGACGCATTGCTGTCCGCGTTCAGGATATTTCCATTCTGAACCGAATGCACCCCGTCCAGATCGGAGAAAGTAATCGGCACCTGATTGCCATCCGCATCAAAGGCAATGATGGTCAGCTTGTCATCCCAGCCACCGGCCTTTGCATC
>JALWOO010000105.1 GCA_027083485.1 Amylibacter sp.
GCGCAGGGCGGCGGCGCGGTGCCGGCAGAAGCGCTGGACGATTTCTTCGTCCGTACGCCGGAGCTGCTGGCATGATGGACGCCCGTCTGGCTGCGCTGGCGGCGCTGGAAGCCGAGATCGTGGCCTGCCGCCGCTGTCCGCGGCTGGTGGCCTGGCGCGAGCAGGTCGCCCGCGAGAAACGCCGCGCCTACGCCGACCAGACCTACTGGGGACGCCCGGTGCCCGGCTTCGGCGATCCGCAGGCGCGGGTGATGGTGGTCGGCCTGGCGCCGGGGGCGCACGGCTCGAACCGCACCGGCCGCCAGTTCACCGGCGACGCTTCGGGGGATTTTCTCTATCCGGCGCTCTGGCGGGCCGGTTTTGCCAGCCAGCCGGAATCGGTCTCCCGCGACGACGGGCTGACCATGCGCGGCTTGTGGATCACCGCCGCTGGTCGCTGCGCGCCGCCGCAAAACCGCCCCAAAGCCGCCGAACTGAACGCCTGCCAGCCTTTTCTGGAACGGGAGATCGCCATCTTGCAGCCGGAAGGGTTTGTGGCGCTGGGGCGGGTGGCCTTCGAGCGCCTCCTGCGGATTGAGGGCTGCCGCCGGGCTGGTTTCCAGTTTGGGCACGGCGCGCTGCACCGCCTGCCGTCCGGGCGCTGGCTGCTGTGTTCGTATCACCCCAGCCGCCAGAACACCCAAACCGGCCGCCTGACCGAGCCGATGTTCGACGCCATCTGGGGACAGGTCCGCCGTTTGGTGGATAACGAATTACCCTTTTCTTAAAATTTCAACAAATAAGAAAATAACATGCAATGGATAACTTCTTTTTTGAATAATGTGCGTTTCATGTTCTTTTGGATTTTGGCTCATGCTGTTGCTGGCGCCATTGGTCTGTTTCTGTTGTATTTTTGGGGAGGTACCTTCTTTGGAAATTTTCTAGCGGTAGCATGTTTCGAGATAACGCTGGGCATTTTGAAACATAAAACGCTGCGTTTGAACGAATCGATGAAAGTATCAATCTTTTTGATAGACTTATTGGCATGGGTTTTAGCGGGTGTGTTGATTTTGACGGAAAGAGGAATAGCCTATGCATTCAGAGACCCACTGGAAATGAGCCCTGTACCTATGCTGGATTTACTGCTGTGGGGTGGCATAGTATCTGTAACATTGTCTATTGTCACCGTGTTGTTTGGACGGATATCATGGCCCGCGGTCAGGTTACGAGTTCGCCAAGTAAAACAGTATCTGGCTGATCATTTCTTGCTGACCTTTATCTGTTTGCCTTGTTTGCTTGTCCTGCCTTTGCTCTTCCTGATTGTGATCAGCACGGGATTTTTATTGTATGGGGTGATGATTGTTGCCGTGTTTTTTGCGCCTATAGAACATTTTCAGGCGATATTCCAAAATTATACGCCAGTTTATTGGGCGCAGGCGCTTCTAGGGGCAAGCAGCGCTGGTTGGGTTGGTACATTGACAGGCTTGGTTTATGTGTTCATTCTGCCAATGTTGAAAAAGGTAGTGCGGCGTTATTTGGCCCATAGCATGTAACTTGTAACTGCTCTGTGTCTGCTGCGGCGGTTGCGCGGGCTGTTCAGATGGAATATTGTTGGGAGATCATTAAGATACGGTTATCATATTGCTTTTGGGGCTGTGGAGCCACTAAAGGCCAACTTGCATATCTACTTAGAGCGAACTTTTCCTTTTTTCGCATCTGGCGGCCATGATTTTCAACATCAAAAGGAGGAAGTATGTACGTTGAGCTGGGGCTGGAAATGAGTAGCATTGTGGCCGAGGAACTGTTATCTTTGTTCCTCAATTATGCCTCGGTTGACATAAATGAGATCGTTTATGATCAACAAGCAAAAAGGGTGGCGATTCCTGTAAGCAGAAAAGAGGTTGATTTTAAACTTAGCTCCTGCAGATTTCAGTCATCTGACGTAGAATCATGGGATAGAAAGCAATGAGGCACCCATGATCATTCCAGTGACAAAACTACCGGACAGTTTGGCCGAACATATAAGCAACTAT
>JALWOO010000106.1 GCA_027083485.1 Amylibacter sp.
CATGTGATCGCCGTGGCCACAAGGGTCAGCGGCACCGGCTGGCACACGGCGATCACATGAATATCCTCGCCCAGATAGCGCAGGAAATCCACCAGATGCAGCGTGTAATCCTCCACATCGAATTTACCTTCGGACAAAGGCACATCGCGGGCATTTTTCCATTCGGTCACATAGACATCACAATTGGGCAGCAGGCTGGCAACAGTTTTGCGGGTCAAAGTCGCGTAATGGCCCGACATGGGGGCCACCAGAAGCACCCGACGCGTGACAGGCCGGTTCCGGTCGGCGCTGAAATGCAGCAGATCACAAAACGGATGCGACAGCTCGACCTTTTGGTTGACCACATAATCGCGCCCTTTTGAGACGACATTTTCGATGCCCCAATCCGGTTTGGCGGCAATGCGTTCGCAAGCGTGTTCTGTGACTTCGCCCCAAGCGGCAAACATTGACGGCACAGGGCTTGGCGACAGGGCAAACATCGGGTTGCCCCAGAATGCCTTGGCCGTTGCCCCCATCCATGCGCTGCTTTGGCGCAGGCCTTCATTCATGTCATAGACGATCATTTTCCGGACCCTTCTTGCATTAACCTGCAAACAAAACGTACACTTGGCTATAGCCTTGTAAACAAACTTCTTCAATCGGACTTTATATGCCCAAGACGCCGCAGCCCGACCCAGAGATGCTCCAGACCAATCTGGAAAGGGTGAACACCCTCACCAAAAGGTTGGTTGCAGCACTGGCCGAACGGCGCCAGCACAATGCCGGACTGGATAGCCCGGATGCGCAGTTTTACAAAAAGGCCGCCGCCGCCTATTTCGCGGAAATGATCAGCGATCCGACCCGCTTGATGGAAGCACAGGTCGGATACTGGACCGAAAGCATCAAGATTTGGTCCGATATGCAGAAGAACCTTATAGCGGAAGAAACCCCTGAACCGGCCCCGAACGATCAGGATCGACGCTTCAAGAATGATAAATGGGCCAAGGATCCATATTTCAACATGATCAAGCGGCAGTACCAGCTGTCGAGCGACACCATCACCAATATGACCAGCGGCCTCACGCATCTGCCGGAAAAGGAACGCGAAAAGGTCAGCTTTTTTGCCAAACAGATCGTGGATATGTTCGCGCCGACCAATTTTTTCGCCACCAATCCGGATGCCTTGGACAAAGCGGTTGAAACCAACGGGCAATCGCTGGTGGACGGGCTGGAAAATCTGGTTCGTGATCTGGAAAAACAGAAAAACGGCCTCTCTGTCACGCTGGCGCAGCCGGATGCCTTTGAGGTGGGCAAGGAAATCGCCGCCACGCAGGGCGAAGTCGTGTTTCAAAACCGCATGTTCCAGCTCATTCAATACAGCCCGACCACCCCCAAGGTCTATGCGAAGCCGCTGTTGTTTTGCCCGCCGTGGATTAACAAATACTATATCCTCGATCTGCGCCCCGACAATTCACTGGTGAAATTTGCAGTGGATCAGGGGCATACCGTGTTTATGATTTCATGGGTAAATCCGGATGCCAGCTATGCGGATTGCGGTTTTGACACCTATCTTCAAGAAGCATGGCTCACCGCGCTGGATGTGGTGCTGGACATTACCGGTCAGAAAAGCACCAATTGCCTCGGCTTTTGCATCGGGGGCACCTTGCTGGCCTGCGGGCTTGCCTATCTGACGGCCAAAGGCGAGGACCACAAGGTTCACAAGGCCACGTTTTTAACCACGATGACCGATTTCAAGGAGCCGGGCGAGCTGGGGGCTTTTATCGAGCCGGGCTTTCTGGCCGGCATCCGTAAAGAGGTGGAAACACAGGGCTATCTGGACAAATATTTCATGTCCAAAACCTTCAGCTATCTGCGCGCCAACGACCTTGTTTATGGTCCCGCTGTACGCTCCTATATGATGGGCGAGGCCCCGCCCGTGTTTGACCTGTTGCAATGGAACTGTGACTCCACCAACCTGCCCGGACGCATGGCGATGGACTATCTGGAGAAGCTGTATGTGGAAAACCAATTG
>JALWOO010000107.1 GCA_027083485.1 Amylibacter sp.
CGCAATCAATATTGACGCGGGCCTGATTGCCAACACAAGCGGCGACACCATCGCACTGACCAACGGTTGCGCCTGCTGCTCGATTGGCGACAGTCTGCTGGAAGCCGCCTTGAGCGCCACCAAAGCCGCCCCGCCTGATCTGCTGTTGGTCGAGGCCAGCGGCATCGCCCATCCCGCGCGCATTGCCGCCACGCTGATGGGCGTGTCGGCGCTTGCCCCCGCAACTTGCCTGACGGTGGTCAACGGGGCGCGCTGGCAGGAAAACATGCAGGATAAATATATCGGAAAACTGTTCCGCGCCCAGATCGATGAATCGGACTATCTTTGCCTGAACCGGTTTGGGCAAAGCACCCTGCAAGCCTTTCGGGACACAGGCCCACAGCAGCCTGTTGTCGCCTCTATTGCAGAAATCCGGCAAACGGCCCCGCCGGAAAGGCGCGGCATGGCAAGCCCCGAGACCAGCAGCCTGTTACGTACACAAACCCTGAGCCTGCCCGCGCCGGTTTCCATGAAAACCCTTGAGGACTGGCTGAAAAATTTACAGGGCGTTGAACGTTTGAAGGGTGTCGTCCTGATAGAGACCGGGGATCGACTCCCGCAACTTTGTCTGTTGAACTACACGCAAGGCGCTTTTCAGTTGAGCCGCGCGGATGCGGCAAATACTGCTTGCATTGGCGAGATTGTTGTAATTTTCCGTGATAGTCCGGATTTCAAGTTAGGGTCAGGACCCTAACCATGCCAGTATAAATACCTTTGATATTGTCGTGAGCAAACGAGACTTTGGTGCCGTGTTTCCCGGCCAGAAGGTGCCGGCTTCGACACCTTCGGCCATTTGATTTAATGCATAAACCGTTGCGCATGTCCGAATTGAAAGATTTCAACAAGTTACATAATGACGCCTGTTTCAGGGACACCGCGAAACGCTCTAGTTGCGGATGTATTTGATAAGGGCGACAATCGCCAGAATGACGACGATCAGGATCAAAAGCATTCCAATACCCCCAAATCCCATACCCCAGCCCATGCCATTTCCCATTGTTGTCTCCAGTTGGTTGCCCATGATTCAGGCCTCCTGTTCTAAGGGTTAATTATCGTCCTTGTCTTGCATCATGGCCCCGTTTCCTGCGCCATTGCCGGACCCCATGTTCATGCCGTTACCAGGTGCCTGTCCAGCACCGCCGCCATGGCCGCCACCTTTCATGCCACCTTGGCCACTTCCCATCATACCGCCCATCATGCCTGACTGGCTTGCCGGGGCTTTCATTTCTTCGGCTGTCACCAGACCGTCGCCGTCATTGTCCAACGCCTGAAAACGGTCGACCATCAACTCGCGGATCGCGGCGGCATGCAGGGTTTCGAATTCGGCAATCGAGAGGGAGCCGTCACCATTGGCATCAAATTCCTCAAGTTTGGCTTGCAAAATAGCCTGTTTCTCTTTCGGGGAAGCAGCGGCATCAAGCCACGACATATACTCGGTGCCGCCCATCATTTGACGGTGCTTTTGCATCATCTTCATCATCTTCATCATTTTCTGCATGCGCGCCTGACCGCCCATCATGCCGCCTTGTTCGCCACCCATCATGCCACCGCCGGACATTCCGGCCTGACCGGGCTTATGGCCGTGGTCTCCATCGGCAAAAGCGGCGGGGGCGATGGAGACGCCCATGGCAATTGCTGCGGCAAAACCCAGATTTTTTACTGTATTGCGTTTCATGATGTTTCCTCATGTGGTTAGTATTTCGATACAACCTATCTGGGGGACGAATGTCGCAGAAGAATGCCAGCCAGAGGGGCTTTTTGTATCGGTTTGTCGCAAAATAGGGGATTGGGACACCCGGATACATTTTCTTTGCCAATTCCGGCCCAATGATGGGTTAGACAAGGACCAATATGACAGATACGACACAACACACGCCCCATATTCTGATTGTGGATGACCACCGTGAAATCCGCGATGCGGTGACGCGCTACCTTCAGAAAAACGGGTTTCGGGCCACAGCGGCACGGG
>JALWOO010000108.1 GCA_027083485.1 Amylibacter sp.
CCTTTTTTCTGGGCATATTTGCCAAAGGCGACGTTATCCACATAGGTCTTGCCGTCATCCTCGGTACGGAAAGCAATGCCGGAGTTTTTCAACAACCGCGCCGCGCCGTCACCATCGGATTTTGGCCCCAACAACAGGGCAACCGTGGTTTCCACCTCTTTGCCGCTGGCGAAATCCTCGCCGGCAAGTCTTATGCGCAGGGTCTCTCCCTCGCCGGCAGAATCCGCCATGGCCACCAGTTTGCTTGGATCCTCGAACACATAAGGATCGGCCATTTTGTCGAGCCAGAAACCGGGTGTGAACAAGGTAAAGGCAATCAGCAGCAAGGCCGCGTTTTCCCACATTTTCGATTTGGTCAGGAACCAGTTCTGCGTGGCTGCGGCGAACAGCATCATCGCAATGACCGCGATAATGAAGACGAACACCGCCTTTCCGACAGACACATCAATCAGCAACAGGTCGGTGTTGAAGATAAACAGGAATGGCAGGATCGCGGTCCGCACATCATAGCTGAAGCCGATGATACCGGTTTTGATCGGATCGCCCTTGGAAATCGCCGCCGCCGCAAAGGCTGCAAGCCCCACAGGCGGGGTATCATCCGCAAGGATGCCAAAGTAGAACACGAACAGATGCACCGCAATCAGCGGCACGATCAGGCCAGATTTGGCCCCCACCGCAATAATCACCGGTGCCATCAGCGAGGTGATCACGATATAGGTTGCTGTGGTTGGCAGCCCCATTCCCAATACCAGCGAAAACAGCGCCACAAAGATCAGCATCATCAACAGCGAACCACCGGAAATGATTTCGATGAATTCGCCAATCACCTGATGCGCACCGGTCAGGGAAACGGTGCCAACGATAATACCGGCGGTACCCGTGGCAACTGCGATACCGATCATATTGCGCGATCCGGAGATCATGCCGTCAATCAACGTATCCCAACCTTTTCTGAGATGCTGCATCGGGTTGCTTTCACCGCGAAAGAACGCCTTGAGAGGATCCTGGGTAAGCATCACAAACATCATCGCCATGGTCGCCCAGAAGGCAGATGTGCCCGGGGTCTTGCGTTCGATCATCAGGTTCCAGATCAGCACGATCACCGGCAGCGCATAATAGGTGCCGGTTTTGGCAATCGGACCGGGCAATGGCAGTTCCAGAAACGGCGCATCAGGATCATCGACTTCCAGATCCGGTTCCTTGGCGGCCCAGCGGATCAGGATCAGATAGGCCACAAGGAAAATCAGGCTGATGCCGGTCAGGGTATAATTGCCCAGCAGAGGCTTGATAAAGCTCAGGCCATAGTAAACTGCAAGGCTCAGACCACTGAACACGGCCACACCGAATGCAACACCCATCATTCGTTGGCTGACGGTTTTCTTGGCACCGGGGCGGGGCAGGCCTTTAAGGCCCATTTTGGCCGCTTCCAGATGCACAATGTACACCAGCGCGATGTAGGAAATGATCGCTGGCAAAAAGGCGTGTTTCACCACGTCCAGATAGGGAATGCCCACATATTCCACCATAAGGAAGGCCGCAGCCCCCATCACCGGCGGCGTCAACTGACCGTTGGTAGAGGAGGCAACCTCGACCGCGCCGGCCTTTTCAGCCGAAAAACCCACCCGTTTCATCAACGGAATGGTGAATGTGCCGGTGGTCACCGTGTTGGCAATGGACGAACCGGAGATCAGGCCGGTTGCCGCAGAGGCCACAACAGCGGCTTTGGCCGGTCCACCCTTGAGGTGCCCCATAAGCGCAAAAGCCAGTTTGATGAAATAATTGCCCGCGCCTGCCTTTTCCAGCAGGGAGCCGAACAACACAAACAGGAACACCATCGAGGCAGATACGCCCAGAGCCGTGCCAAACACGCCTTCGTTCTGCATCCAGAAATGCCACATGGCTTTGCCAAAGCTGGCACCTTTCCATTGCATGGCTTCCGGAAAGAACGGCTTATCGCCATAAAACACATAGAGCATAAAGAACGAGGCCACGACCACCATGGGCAG
>JALWOO010000109.1 GCA_027083485.1 Amylibacter sp.
CTCAGGTCAAGGATTTCTATATTTGTTCGCTGAGCTGCCGTTCGGTGATTTACAAGGGCATGATGCTGGCCGAACAGGTGTCGGTTTTCTATCCCGACCTTCAGGACGACCGTTTCGAGAGCGCCTACGCGATCTATCACCAGCGCTATTCCACCAACACCTTTCCGCAGTGGTGGTTGGCGCAGCCTTTCCGCATGTTGGCCCATAACGGGGAAATCAACACGCTCAAGGGCAACGTCAACTGGATGAAAAGCCATGAAATCCGCATGGCTTCCAAAAGCTTTGGCGACAATGCCGAGGACATCAAGCCGATCATTGCGCCCGGCTCATCCGATTCCGCCGCACTTGATTCCGTATTCGAGGTCATGGTGCGCGCGGGCCGTCCGGCACCGATGGCGAAAACCATGCTGGTGCCCGAAAGCTGGTCCAACTTTACCGATGAAATGCCGCAGGAATGGCAGGACATGTATGCCTATTGCAATTCGGTGATGGAACCATGGGACGGCCCTGCCGCGCTGGCGATGACAGACGGGCGTTGGGTTTGTGCGGGGCTGGATCGCAACGGTTTGCGGCCCATGCGTTATGTGATTACCGGCGACGGGCTGGTGATTGCCGGTTCCGAAGTCGGCATGGTGCCAACGGATGAAGCCAACGTTGTTGAAAAGGGCGCGCTTGGTCCCGGGCAGATGATTGCTGTGGATATGGCTGATAAACGCCTGTTGCATGATGCGGAAATCAAGAACGAGCTGGCCGCGAGCCGGCCGTTCGGCAAATGGGTCGGCTCCATTGTTGATCTGAACGAGGCCACCAAAGGCGTGAGCGAAGCCCCCCTGCACGAAGGCAGCGAGCTGCGCAAACGCCAGATTGCCGCCGGTTACACCATCGAAGATATGGAAATGCTGCTGCATCCGATGGTGGAAGACGCCAAAGAGCCGCTGGCCTCTATGGGGGATGACACGCCAAGCGCGGTTTTGTCCGATATGTACCGCCCGCTGAGCCATTTTTTCCGGCAGAATTTTTCGCAGGTCACCAACCCGCCCATCGACAGCCTGCGTGAATATCGGGTGATGAGCCTGAAAACCCGCTTTGGCAATCTGGGCAATGTGCTGGACGAAAGCAACGCGCAGACGGAAATCCTGTTGCTGGACAGCCCGTTTGTATCCAACGCGCGCTATGACGCGATGATGGAGCATTTCGGGGCCAATGTGACGATTGTGGATTGTACCTTTGATCGGGACGATGCGGACGGGCTGCGCCATGCGCTGGACCGGATCCGGGCGGAATCCGAGGACGCGGTGCGTTCCGGTGCGGCGCATTTGATCCTGTCGGACCGCAAGCAGAACGAAACCCGCGTGCCGGTGCCGATGATTCTGGCGACCTCTGCGGTGCATAGCTGGCTGACGGCAGCCGGTTTGCGTACTTTCTGTTCGATCAACGTGCGCACAGCGGAATGTTTTGATCCGCATTATTTTGCGGTGCTGGTGGGGTGCGGGGCAACCACGGTCAATGCCTATCTGGCACAGGATTCGCTGGCGGACCGGATCAAACGTGGCCTGCTGGATATGACGCTGGATCAGGCGATGGAACGCTATAACGAAGCCATTGATCAGGGCCTGTTGAAAATCATGGCCAAGATGGGGATTTCCGTTGTTTCCAGCTATCGCGGTGGTTTGAACTTTGAAGCCGTGGGCCTGTCGCGCGCCATGGTGAATGAATTCTTCCCGGGCATGAACAGCCGGATTTCCGGCATCGGCCTGATCGGTATTCAACGCAAGATCCTGAAAATCCACGCCAAAGGCTGGCTGTCCAATCAGGAAATCCTGCCGATCGGCGGTTTCTTCAAGCAGCGTGCCTCGGGCGAAAAACACGCCTGGGAAGCGCAGACCATGCATTTGATGCAATCGGCCTGTGACCGCGCCTCCTTTGATTTGTGGAAGCAGTATTCGGCCAAGATGCGGGCAAATCCGCCGATCCATCTGCGCGATCTGCTGGATTTC
>JALWOO010000110.1 GCA_027083485.1 Amylibacter sp.
TCGCCAGAATGACTTCGCCTTCGGTGCTGCCGACGGTGACGTTGAAACGGGGGTCTGCCTCGAATTGTGGCAGGATCTCAGGGGCGGGAAAGCCCGGAAAGGCGTCGATTTCCTCGGCCAGCAAAGCCGCCGATGCCGCCGCAGGGTCAGAGATAAAACGATAGACCACCTTGTCTATTGCCACGCTGTCCGCATTGGCAAAATCCGGATTTTTTGTCAGCGTCAGACGGTCGCCACGGGTCCAGCCGTCAAACCGGAACGGGCCGGTGCCGACCGGATTGGTTTTATTGCTGTCCGCGGTTTCCGGTGCCACAATGGAGGCATCGCCCTTGGCCATATTGAAGAGGAAAAACGCATCCGGTTTTTTCAATTTGATTTCAACCGTGTGATCGTCAACCACCTTGACCGATTCAATCGGCTTGAATATTTTCTTGGACGGGTTGACGCTGTCCTTGCCCATGGCCCGATCAAAGGCAAATTTCACGTCATTGGCGTCAAACGTGGTGCCGTCGTGGTATTTCACGCCCTTGACCAGCGAAAACACATAGGTTTTGCCGTCATCCGAAATGGTCCAGCTGCTGGCCAGATCGGGAATAACCTTGCCGTCTTCGGTTACAGATGTCAGCGATTGAAACACGTTGTGGGTCATGATCCCGTCAATCGACGCCGTTGCATCCGCTGTCGGGTCAAGGGTTGTGGGTTCCTGCTGCATGCCGATCACAACCGAAGATTTGGCCGATACCGCAGAGCCGGCCAACCCGACACCAAGCGCCAAAGCGCAGCTTAAAAGGGCGGGTGATTTCAGGGTAAAGACCATAGATAATTCTCCTTGTTGTATCCGTTTATCGGTTTTCTTTTATTGGGCGATTAATTCGTCTTCAATACACCTTAACCGAAAGCTTGCCTGACCGGAACGCGCAGAGTCAACTAATATTTGGGAATCTCAAGCCGTTAGCCAGCCAAATTCACGCATAGGTTTCAATCGGCATACAGTGGCACACAGAAATCCTGTGAAAAAAACTGCATCTCTGTCAGGAAAATACGAGCAATTCTTGATAAAAATCAATTCACCTCGCCCATTTGCTTGCTAGCCATCAGCATGACCCAGACTCATCCACCTTCCAGCCCAGAACAAATCACCATTCCGCGCCGCCAATGGCTGCCCCCATTGCCGCTGTTTTTATTGCAACCGGTGTTGCAACGGATCGTCAGGCGCGTGGCCAACACCAATCCCGATATGTTTGGCCGGCTCGGCCCGCATGTGCAGGCCAATTTTGTCATTGACCCCGTCAGTTTACCCTTCGTGCTGTTATTGCATCCGGATCCGGACAACCTGATCCTGAAGGCCTATCCCCGCCATAACATCCCGGATCATGACGCACGAATTTCCGGCGGGTTTACCGACCTTTTGATGCTGGTGGACGGGGATATGGACGGGGATGCTTTGTTTTTTTCCCGCGACCTGACCGTTTCAGGAAATACAGAAGCCGTGGTTTGCCTGCGCAACGCCATTGATGATGTTGACGGCAGTATTGCCGAAAATGTCGCTGATATGTTCGGGGCGGCAGGGCGTGCCGCACTGAATGCTTTTCGCCGTGCAGGCACCAAAAAAGGATAAAGGATAACCTGATGATGCCCCCTGAACTCGTTTGCCCTGCGGGCACCCCTTCGGCCATGCGTACTGCCGTTCAGGCCGGGGCGGATGCGGTCTATTGCGGCTTTCAGAATGCGACCAATGCGCGGAATTTTCCGGGGTTGAATTTTACCGTGCCGGAACTGGAAAAATCCGTCGCCATGGCCCATGAAGGCGGCACCAAGGTTTTGTTGGCAGTGAACACCTTTCCGCCAGCAGG
Source organism: Amylibacter sp. (assembly GCA_027083485.1). Lineage (GTDB taxonomy): Bacteria > Pseudomonadota > Alphaproteobacteria > Rhodobacterales > Rhodobacteraceae > Amylibacter. The sequence goes on from JALWOO010000110.1 coordinate 1,854, forward strand.
CAAGGTCAATCTGTGGAAAGAGGCCGTCGATACCGGCGCGCGTCTGGGGGTGGATGCCTTTATCGTCGCCGACATGGGGGTGGCCGAATACATCTACAAAACCCATCCGGAAATCCGCTTGCATCTGTCGGTGCAGGCCG
>JALWOO010000111.1 GCA_027083485.1 Amylibacter sp.
ATCCAGACACCGGACCACAGCAGTTTTCCAAGCGGCCATGCCACGGAATCCTTTGCGGTGGCCACGGTGATGCACCGGATGCGCACAGGGCTTGGCCCGCGTGCAGGCCTTGCCAGCGGGGCGCAGGAATTCCGGCTGGCGCACCGGATTGCCACCAACCGCACCGTGGCGGGGGTGCATTTCCCGATGGACAGCGCCGCCGGATCCATGCTCGGCTGTATGCTTGGCGAACATATTGTGGCGCTCAGCACCGGCGCAACCCATGGCGGGGCACCGGTGTTCGATGCTTTTGGCGATGGCGAGGATTTCACCCTGAACTGGCTTGAAACCGCGCTGGCGGCACAGGGCGTTGATGTGGATACCGCCAATGTGGATGCCGCCGCTGCGGCAACGGCAGCGGAGAGCATTCTGGGAAATTTCTGGAATCAGGTGAAATCGGAATGGCCTGCCTAGGCCGATTGGTAAAGTAACCGAATTGAAGCAAAGGGCGGCGGGAAACTCCGCCCTTTGGTGTGTTACATGCGTCGCGCAACCCGGTCCGGCGCGGTTTCAAGCGGCAGGGTAAAGGCCCCAAGCCGGAAATCCGGTGCCGGATTGATCGGCTGGGCGGCGGCCAGATCGGCCATGCCACGGGCTTTGTCATGGCGGCTGATCCCGCCTGCGCGGTGATGTCCGGCGGCAAAGGAGTCAACCAGTTTACGGGTGACTTGCGGGGCGCTGATGCTGGTGCCGGATATCGCCCGCATCGCACCGGAGAAGGTCCCGCTGGCCAGAATACCGCCATGGGCGCGGGTTTCATCGCTGATTGCCGCCAGATCCGGTGCCGCGCGTCCGGCTGTCGGCCCGCCCGAAGCATAGAGCGCCGCCTCTGCCAGCGTGTCCCGATCAAATGCGCCGCCAACAACATAGGTGTCGTCGCCGGTGTCATTCACAAAGGACGACAGCGTTCCCAACCGGCTCACAGGGCTGCCGGTTTCGGGCAAATCCCGCACGCCGGTTTCCGTGTCCTCTGTATGGGCGGTGGGGTGATCCAGATAGGATTGGCGCGCAAACACCGGAAAATTCAGCGGCGTGTCATCGCGTTGCACATCGAATTCGGCGCTAAACCGGATGGCACCGGTGTTGTTCAGCGACAGGCGATAGGCCCCCGCTGGAACCGATTGCGCCGTTTTTTCGTGGTTCTGGCTCGGGGCCAAAGCCAGCAAAATGCGGGTGCGGTCGGTGTCTGCGAAATGCTGCACATAGGCGCGGCCTGTGGTTTCGGGACCGGCCAGAAAATCAGTTGCATAGGAAACGGGAACCGTTGGCGTTGCCGCGTGAACCAGCAGCAAATCAACGGCCGCTTGCCCTGGTGGGGTGATGGTCAATGTCGCCTGTTCAAAGGGCGTCAGCCAGATTTCCAGAAAACTGACGGTTTGGTCCTCGGGCAGAATTTGCCAGTCCAGATATTGGCTCTGACCCGATTGCAAGGTCATTTTGCCATGGCAACGGGCGCGAAAGGAATTGCCGGCGGGCATGACAACGGCGGTGGCAACACCTTCCTGATTGCGATAGCGGAGCAAACGGGCGATTTCGGATTCCAGAAACCCGCTGCCGTCCTTGGCACCGGCATAGGATCCATAGCTCAGGTTGATCACCAGCTCCGCGCGGCAGGCATGGCCATTGTCATCGGTCCAGTTATCGGCCCAGTGCAACAGCCGGATAATGCCCGCCAGAATGTGAAAATCCAGCCGCCCGCCCCATGTTTGGGCTGTGGCCCGTTCAGGGAGCTGCACCGCAAGGATCGGGCGATCCGTTGGTGCATTGGTTGCAGGCCAACCGGCCGCGATATCCAGCACATGGGTGCCATGGGTCAGGTTAAACCCGTGCGGGCGCCGATAGCCATTGCCCGCCAGATTGGCAAACCCCTGTGCGCGGTTTTCCTGATGCAGGGCCGCATAAAACGCGCCTTCGTCCAGATCGCCCTGTTTGCTATGGGCCGCAATTTGTG
>JALWOO010000112.1 GCA_027083485.1 Amylibacter sp.
CTTTCCAGCCGCTATGACCGGCAGTCAAACGCCCGCGTGCTCGCAGATTCCAAAGAGATTACGCAAAACATTGATCAGGTTATTGCCCGAAACTGGGATCAGATCGCTGCGCCGGTATTTCAAGCTCAGCTCCCGAGCCCCCAGGAAATCAAAGAGGCAGGTTTTCCCACCGGGTCCTCAAGGCTCGGAAAGGCGGTTTTCCTTGTCACGTTGCAAAACGGCGCGCCAGACCCCCTTACCGGCGTCCCATTCGACGTAGATGTGGCCCAAAGCGGTTTACCCGATTATCACCACTTTTTCCCAAAGGGATGGGCCGAAACGAACAACATCGACAGCCAAGTATATAATACGGCTATGAACTGCGTCTTCCTGCAACCGCTCGCCAACCGAGAGGTGCAACAGCGCGCCCCGCATGACTATATCCTGAATTGCCAGGGCAATCCCCCCGGCTGGGCCTGTAGGCAAGGCGCCGATGGGAACGCGCAAGAGGATGGGGATCGCTTGGACGAAATCAAGGGTCGCCTCGCGCGCCACCTGATCCCGGTTGACGAGGCGCTGGCAGAAATCACGGGGGACAACGAGGAAGAGGTTGCGCAACAAGCGGCAAATGTTCTCGACGCCTTTCTGACGCGGCGCGCCAAACTTGTTCACGCCGAAATCAACCGCTTGGTTGCAGGAAACGAGGGGTGAACAGCCTGCCGTAGATCCGTATTTTCCGCAGGCGGTGCTCCGGAGGCGCGAAAGGCCGGGAATGCCCCATTCCGCCGGTCGTGTTCACGCGATGACGGCCCTGTGGCTCCGCACCCATCTATCCAAGCCGGACAGAAGCCGTGCCCAGCGGAGCGGCCTGCGCAGTTTCCTCGATGAAATTACCCTCCAGATCGTAATGATGCGCAAGCCAGGGGGTGAGGTTGATGGCAAAGCCGACCGGCTTGCCAAAGGCCGGAATTTCGCCGTTCTCACCCACCCGCTCGGGAATCGCCGCACGCATCTGCTCCACGAAGGATGGTGCACCAGCGCCGAAATCAAGGCTGACCCGGCGCAAGCGATCCGCGCCGGTCAGAGCGGCCACGAAGATCGGCGAGGGGAGCGCCCGCTCGGTCTTGATCGCCCCATGCGGGCGAAAGGCGCGTGCGTCGGCCTCGATGCGCGCAATCTGCAGCTCATGCCGGCTGCGCTCCAGCCACAAAAGCACGGTGGTCCGGTCCACCCCGCAGGCCCGGTGCAGGTTCTCGAGGATAAACGCCTGCTCGAAATGGCCGTCCAGAAACTCTTGGTACGTTCTGTACCCGCGGCCGACGTTTTCATAGCCGAGCCGCGCCACAAATTGTGCGCGGGAAAACCCCTGCGCCGCGCGCGCCGCTTCGGCCTCACGGGCAATGACAGGGCGGTCGTTCAGCGGGGTGTCGGGCGTCTGAGTCATTGGGTTCTCCGGCATTGCGCAAGATTCGCCGTCAATTCTGGCGCAACAATATGTCATATCAGGTCGTGCCGATCGTGAGGCAAGCGCTTGCGTGCTCAGTTTCTTGTGATCACGGTTGGATTGAGCCGCAGTTGAAAAGTCTCGCCGGTTCTGGGCGGCCAATCGTTGCCAGCAGCCTTGACCTTCAAAAGCCCATGAAATACAAGCTGAATCTGTTGAGCGGGCGTTGTGTAGTGGTAAGACCTTAGCCTTCCAAGCTAATGACGCGGGTTCGATTCCCGCCGCCCGCTCCATCCACTCAATTTCTTGCAAGCGCCTGGCATCGGGCTTGGTTCAGCTTTCCATATCCGGCAGCAACGTGTCGATGACATCCATGCCGCCGCCCCAACCGCGGCCCAGGCCCGCCATGGCGGCGCCGAATGTGGCGCATTCCACATCTCTGGCCGCGTGCGGGCGCCACTCCAGCCGCAAGTCGGTGCCTGTAGCCGCGTCGGCAAACGTGACTTCGCCGCGCAGCACTGCCGGCCAGTTTTCCATGCGCGGCGGTGAACGGGTCAGCCAGTCCTC
>JALWOO010000113.1 GCA_027083485.1 Amylibacter sp.
TTGTCACCGCCCGCTCCGATAAAGGTTTCAAAATCCGGCGCGGCATTTCGGGTTTCGTAATAAAACCTGTCAGTTCCTGCGCCGCCATAGGCGGTGTCGTCCCCGAGGCTGTTGTAAAACCGGTTTTCCCCGTCGCCGGCAAGATAGATATCATTGCCGTTGCCGCCATAGAATATGTCGTCGCCGCCGTTGCCATACAGGGTATCGTCATTATCGGTGCCAACAAGTAATTCGCCGTTTTCTGTGCCGGTAAAGATGGTCAAAGGCCTACTCCTGTGGTTTTCTGATACTATCGCTCAAAATGGGGGCAATGCAGTGATCAATGAGACTCTTTTGATATTTTGATCTGCGCGCGGGGAATGCCGGAAGATGCCGCGCGTTTTCCAAGTTGACTTTCCCGTCCAAAACGCCCATGACGCGCCCATACCGCAACCGGGTGTTTCGTAGGCACCAAAACGACGAGGAGACCAGCCGATGGCTGACATTACCCTGACCCTTCCCGATGGCAATCAACGTGTGTATCCCGCAGGGATCACCGGCGCGGAAGTTGCTGCCGATATTTCCAAATCCCTGTCCAAGGCGGCGTTTTCCTGTTCTGTCAACGGCGAACACCGCGATTTGAGCCGGCCTATTGAAACCGATGCGGAATTTGCGATTTACACCAACAAGGACAGCGAAAAAGCGCTGGAACTGATCCGCCACGACTGCGCCCATATCATGGCGCGCGCGGTGCAGGAATTGTGGCCGGACGTCAAAGTCACCATCGGCCCCGTGATCGCCAACGGGTTCTATTACGATTTTGACCGTGCCGAACCGTTTCAGCCCGAAGACCTCGAAACCATCGAAAAGAAGATGCGCGAGATCATCAACAAACGCGATGCGGTGCGCACCGAGGTCTGGGACCGCGCGCGCGCGATCAAGCATTACGAGGACAACAACGAACCCTATAAGGTTGAACTGGTCGGCATGATCCCCGAAGGCGAAGAGCTGCGCATGTATTGGCACGGCGATTGGCAGGATCTGTGCCGGGGGCCGCATTTGCAGCACACAGGGCAGGTGCCCGGGGACAGCTTCAAGCTGATGTCCGTGGCCGGTGCCTATTGGCGCGGCAATTCCGACAACCCGATGTTGCAGCGGATTTACGGGGTGGCATTCCAGAACAAGAAAGACCTCAAGGCGCATCTGCTGATGCTGGAAGAAGCCGCCAAACGCGACCACCGCAAGCTGGGCCGTGAAATGGACCTGTTCCACATGCAGGAAGAGGCCCCGGGGCAAGTGTTCTGGCATCCGAACGGCTGGCGGATCTATACTGCGCTTCAGGATTACATGCGCCGCAAGCAGTTCGCCGGCGGCTATGTAGAGGTCAACACCCCGCAGGTGGTGGACCGCAAATTGTGGGAGGCCTCGGGCCACTGGGAAAAATATCAGGACCACATGTTTATCGTTGAAGTGGACGAGGAACACGCGCGCGAAAAATCGGTGAACGCGCTGAAACCGATGAATTGCCCCTGCCATGTGCAGATTTTCAATCAGGGCCTGAAATCCTATCGTGACCTGCCGTTGCGCATGGCGGAATTCGGTTCCTGCAACCGCTATGAACCCTCCGGCGCGCTGCATGGCATTATGCGGGTGCGGGGGTTCACACAGGATGACGCGCATATTTTCTGTACGGAATCCCAGATCGAGGAAGAAACCAAGAAATTCATCGATTTCCTGTCAGAGGTCTATACCGACCTCGGGTTTGAAAATTTCTCGGTGAAATTCTCGGATAGGCCGGAAATGCGCGCCGGTTCGGACGAGGTCTGGGACAAGGCCGAATCCGCGCTGATTGCCGCGACCAAGGCCGCCGGTTCCGAATTCACCCTGAACCCCGGCGAGGGTGCGTTTTACGGCCCGAAGCTGGAATTCGTGCTGACCGACGCCATTGGCCGCGATTGGCAGTGCGGCACGCTTCAGGTGGATTTCGTGCTGCCCGAACGGCTGGACG
>JALWOO010000114.1 GCA_027083485.1 Amylibacter sp.
TCCGCTGCTCTGAAATCGACAGCAGGTTTTCCACGATATCGCCAATGTGTTCAAGGTTGGTGGTAAAGAGCAAAATTTCAGCGGCGCGCAGGGTTTCCGCATTGGTCATTTCCTGCTTTGTCACTCCGGTGACATAGAATTTGATCTCTTCGTAATACTGGTCAATCACGTCTTCACAGTTGCGCAATTGTTTGATCGGGGCCTTTTCCGTGGTTTCAATGGCGGTGGACACCCCGCGCAACATGGTTTCCACATAGGTCGCCATATTCAGCACCTCGCGCGAAGCCGCCGCCAGCGCCAGCACCGGCGTTTCGATCAACCCCTCGTCCAGATGCCGCGGGCCGGCCTCGGCCTCCGATGCTTCCGGCTCTTGCACGAATTTTTCCAGCTGCGCCCCAACGATCCCCACAATCGGCAGGAACACCAGCGCCAACATCATGTTGAACCCCATATGCACATTCACCGCGAGGTTTTCCGGCGCAATCCCCAGATCGGTCAGCCCGCGCACCACCAGCGCGGCAAAGGGCATCACCGCAATAATCCCCAGCGCCTTGATCGCCGCATTGCCGATGGTCACCCGACGCGCCACAATACCGCTGGACAGGGTGGCCACAATCGGCGGGATCGCCCCGCCCAGATTGGCCCCCAGCACCAGATAAACCCCGAGCATCGGCGGCACCGCCCCCGAGGACATCAAAGAGGCAATCAGCAAAACCGTGGCCAGCGACGAATGGGTGATCCAGGCCAGAACCGCCATCACCAGCACTGCCAACAGCGGCTCGCCAGCCAGCGACATCAGGATTTCCTGCAACACAACCGACTGGCGCAAAGGTTCTGCCGACAGCAGGATAAAGCGCAAGGCAAACAGCATCAGCGCCAGCCCCATCGCGACCCGCCCCAACTGTTTATAGCGCTGGGAACCGGCCGTTTTGTGCATCACAAACCCGACCAGCACCAGAATATAGGGCAGCAGCGACAAATCCAGCGACAGCAATTGCGCCACCAGCGTTGTGCCCACATCCGCCCCCAGAATAATCGCAATCGCTGCGGTCAGCGTCACCAGCCCCTGACGCGCAAAAGTGGAAGTAATCAACGCGGTGGCAGTGCTGGATTGCACCATCATCGTCACCACCAGCCCCGCCAGAAATGCCCGAAAACGGTTGCCGGTATTGGCCTGCATAATGGAGCGCATTTCGGTTCCGAAACCCCGGCTGATCCCGGTTTGCACCATTCGCAACCCCCATAGCAATAACGCCACAGAGCCGATAATCCGCATCAATGTTTCGGTCGCGCCCACAAAGGTCCCCTTATACAGCTAGAGCCGCGTACTATTTCCCAATGCCAGATAAACCACAAGGCCAGAATGGCAACTGGACTTAAAAATTGCAAGCTGGACTTATTTCACCTCCTTATGGGTTATTGCCGTTTGCCACGCAAATCGCTAAAAGCCAGCCAAACAACCCATCATTCCAGCCCCAAAGGTGCGCAACATGGCTTCATATCAATACGTCTACCACATGGAGGGGGTCTCCAAGACCTACCCCGGCGGCAAGAAATGTTTCGAGAATATTCACCTGTCTTTCCTGCCCGGCGTGAAAATCGGTGTGGTCGGGGTCAACGGGTCCGGTAAATCCACCCTGATGAAAATCATGGCCGGTCTGGACAAGGATTTCTCCGGCGAAGCCTGGGCCGCCAAAGGTGCCAAGGTCGGCTATCTGCCACAGGAACCCAAGCTCGATGAAACCCTGAACGTGCGCGAAAACGTGATGCTGGCGGTGGCCGACAAAAAAGCCATTCTGGACAAATACAACGAGTTGGCGATGAACTACTCGGATGAAACCGCCGACGAAATGGCCAAATTGCAAGACCAGATCGACGCGGATGATTTGTGGAATCTGGACGCCAATATCGACATCGCCATGGAGGCCCTGCGCTGCCCGCCCGATGACGCAGATGTAACAACCCTCTCCGG
>JALWOO010000115.1 GCA_027083485.1 Amylibacter sp.
GCCGTTGTCCATTTGCACAGCGGTGACGAAAAGGGCGGTGGGCAGATCGAAAATCACCGCATCGACCTGATTGGCCTGAAGCGCGGCAACCGTGTTGGCCACATCGTCATACAGCAGGGTCGAGGCTGTCGGTTTGACCACATTTTCAAGGAAGGTTGCCGCACTCAAACCGGCACCGGCCCCGAATTTCAACCCCTTTACGCCGCTCAGCGTGGCCGGTGTTTTATCCTTGCCCGTGGCGCTGGTCACCACAACCGCCTTGGTGGTGGTGTAATAGGGGATAGAGAAATCCACCACTTCGGCCCGTTCCGGCAGGATGGAAAACTGTTGCAGGTTGAAATCGAAATTCTTGGCACCGGGCTGGATTGCCCCGTCAAAAGAGGTGCGCACCCAGGTGACATGGGCCTTGTCATAGCCGAGTTTATCGGCGACGGCATAGGCGACGGCGGCCTCGAACCCCTGACCGGATTCCGGCGCATCGTCGATCACCCAGGGGTAATAGGCCGGATTTCCGGTCGCAATGGTCAGCATCCCGTCGGCAAGGGTGTTGCCGCTGCTGCATTCATTGGCGGAAACGCTAAAGGCGAAGCTGGCGGCAACAAGGCTCGCGGCAATTTTCAAGCTGGTGGATTTCATCTGGGTCTCCCGAAATTTCGTTGTTGTTTCTGTGGTCTAGCTTGCAAATCTGGGGTGGCAGGGTCAAGGCGTAAATGGGGTGTAACGCCATGAGCAGAGAAGTATTCACAGTGGTGGCGGTTTGAATTGTTTGTCAGTAAAACTATTTTCCGATAAAGGGGCATGAACGCGCAATGGCCTGTGAGCGAGAGATACGAAAATGAAGAAAATCCTGATTGGTCTGGGAATCGTGGTGATCGCGATTGTCGGTTTTATGGCGTATAAAATGTTGCAACCGGCCCCCGAAGGGCTGAATATGGCCACAACCCGCCCCACTGTGGATGGGGTTTTTGTGGTCAGTATCGCGCCGGAAAACCCGGATTTTCGCCGCAATGATCTGCATGCGTGGATTGCCACGGTAAAGATGCCGGATGGCACGCCGGTCGAGGATGCAGAGATCACCATTGACGGCGGCATGCCGATGCACGGGCACGGATTGCCGACAAATCCGGAAATGACGCAAAAGCTCGGGCAGGGGCGCTATAAAATCGACGGGGTGCGGTTCAATATGGGCGGCTGGTGGGAATTCAAGCTGGCGATCACGGCGGGGGGCAAAAGCGATGCCGTCACCTTCAACCTGAAATTCTAGCGATGAAACCGACGGAAATAGCGGCTGTTGTCGGGGTTTTGGCGATTGCCGGCTGGGTGGCGGGGAATGCGTTGCTGAGCGGCTCCGGCCTGAGCAAGGCGGACATTGAAACGGCCCGAAGCCTCAGCCTTGCGGATTTGCCACCAGTGCCGAAATCGGTCAGTAACGCGGTCGCGGATGATCCGCATGCGGTGGCCTTGGGGGAGGCATTTTTCAACGATACCGATCTGTCCGCAAATAGAAAAGTCGCCTGTGCGAGTTGCCATTTGGCGGATCGGGGGTTTCAGGATGATTTGCCTGTGGGGCGCGGTGTTGGAGAGATGGCACGCCGCACCATGCCCTTGCGCGGGGTCGGTTATGAGGCGTGGTTCTTTTGGGACGGGCGCAAGGATTCGCTTTGGTCCCAGGCGCTCGGGCCGATTGAAAGCGCGGTTGAGCACGGGTTTACCCGCAGTGAAATAGCCAAAAAGATAGCGGAAAAATATGCGGCCCCTTATGCAGATTTGTTCGGGACGTTGCCGGAATGGCTGGCCGATCTGCCCGCAGCCAGTCCGCTTGGCGATGCGGCGGCACAGGCGGCCTGGCGGGGGTTGCCTCCGGAAAAACAACAGCAAATCAACCGGATTTTTGCCAATTTCGGTAAATCCATTGCCGCTTTTGAACGTACGTTGATGCCGCTGGAAAACCGCTTTGACCGCTACACACG
>JALWOO010000116.1 GCA_027083485.1 Amylibacter sp.
GTTCAGATAGCCGCCGACGTTTTCGATGGCCTCGGCGATTTCCAGCGACGAACGGGTTTTGGTGCCCTTAAAAGCCATATGTTCCAGAAAATGCGCAATGCCGTTTTGCTCGGCGCGCTCATGGCGACACCCTGCCGTAACCCATATCCCCAGAGAGGCGGATTTCAGACCGGGCATGTTTTCGGTCACAATGCGAAACCCGTTTTTCAGGGTATGGGTGCGAACGCTCAAGCCTTGATCCTCTCGCGGATAATCTTTTGTACGGCAGCCAGATCACCGGCCACGCGGGTCTGGCGTTCATCGCGGTCAAACAGATCGGCCATGCGCGGGGGCAATTCAGGCTCTACTCCGCAGGCGTCCTTGACCGCTGCGCCGAATTTCGCCGGATGGGCGGTGGCCAGTGTCACCATCGGGGTTGCGCTTGCCGGCTGTTCGCTGGCGACCTTGACGGCGGTGGCTGTGTGCGGGCAGAGGACTTCGCCGGTGGTGTCAAAAACGGTTTTGATGGTGGCGAGGGTTTCTGTCTCCGAACAGCGGCCCGAGTCAAACTCCGCATGCAAGCGTGCCAGCGCGCCTTGCGACAGGGTGAAGGCCCCGTCGGTTTTCAACTGGTCAAACAGTTGCGAAACAGCCGCGCCCTCGCGGTCGTACAGGTCAAACACCAGCCGTTCGAAATTGGAGGAGACCTGAATATCCATCGACGGGCTGATAGAGGGCACAACGCCGGTTTTGGCGTGGTCGCCGCTTTGCAATGTGCGGTGCAGGATGTCGTTCTGGTTTGTGGCAATCACCAGCCGCTCAATCGGCAGGCCGATACGTTTGGCCACGTAGCCCGCGAAAATATCGCCGAAGTTGCCGGTCGGCACGGTGAAGGACACCTTGCGGTGCGGTGCGCCCAGCGCCACGGCAGAGGTAAAGAAATAGACCACCTGCGCCATCACCCGCGCCCAGTTGATCGAATTCACACCGGCGAGGCGGACCTCGTCGCGGAAGTCGAAATCGTTGAACATATCCTTGAGCAAGCCCTGACAGGTATCAAAATCCCCGTCCACCGCCAGCGTGTGAATGTTGCTCTCGACCGGGGTGGTCATCTGGCGGCGCTGCACCTCTGACACGCGGCCATGGGGGAACATGATCACTACATTGACCGCATCCAGCCCGCGAAAGGCCTCGATCGCGGCAGAGCCGGTATCGCCGGAGGTCGCACCCACGATGGTCACGGTTTCGCCGCGCCGTTTCAGGGCGACCTGAAACATCTGGCCGATAAGCTGCATGGCCACATCCTTGAAGGCAAGGGTCGGGCCGTGGAACAGCTCCAGCAGGAACTGGTTGTTATCGATCTGTTTGATCGGGCAGCGGGCCGGATGGCCGAAACCGGCATAGGCCTTGGCGATGATGTCGCGGAATTCGGCGTCGGTGAAAGTGTCGCCGACAAAAGGTTTCATCACCTCGAAGGCGACGTCTTCGTAGGATTTTCCGGCCATGGCCGCGATTTGATCGGGGCTGAAGGAGGGCCATGTTTCGGGCACATACAGGCCGCCATCACGGGCAAGGCCGGTCAGCATGGCTTGTTCGAAACTGAGTTCAGGGGCGTTGCCGCGCGTAGAGATGTATTTCATCACAAGAATCCGTTGGGTTTATACGGTTTTCTGCCTGATACGCCAAAGCAGATAGAGAGTCATCCCAAACCAGACAATTGCCAGTGAAAACCATGTGATCACGTATTCCAGATGCCGGTTCGGGATATTGGAGGCCAGTTGCACCGGTTTGGGCAGCGCCGGATTGGCCGGCTCAAAGGCGCTGGCGATGACCAGCACTTCGGGCGTTTTCAGATGCGCGGCCATGGCGGGCAGGTCGCGGGCAAACCAGACGTTTTTGGCGATGTCCGGTGCCGGCGTGAAAGAGCCTGTTGCCTCGGGCCAGAGCAGATTGCCGGTGACGGTATAGGCCCCCGTCGGGCGCTGGGTGTTTTTCTGCGCTTCGGTCACAAAGCCCATATCCACCAGCACCGGCCCCTGATCCGTAGCCAGTTTGGCGATGATCTCGTATCCCGGTCCGGTGTATTTCTGGCTGGACAGGACATGGATTTCCTCCCCCGTCAGGGTGCCGCTCACGCGCACATGCAGGTAGTTGTCGCGTGCCTTGTCCGGTTGATCCGGCAGGGCTACGGGCGGGGCGGCGATGCGGGCGGCGATGTCATCCAGCAGCCCCTGTTTCCACTCCATCCGGCGCAACTGCCAAAAGCCCAGCGACAGCAGGATCGCGATCCCGACCACGCCAAACACCAGCGGTACAATCATGCGTTTTGTCATTTCAGCGCCCCATAGCAAAAGCGCGCAGGGTGGATCCCGCGCGCTTTGTCATTATCCAATATTGCGGCCCAAGGCCAGCGGGCAATTAGCCGCCCCAGATGTAAATCGCGGCAAACAGAAACAGCCAGACCACATCCACAAAGTGCCAGTACCAGGCAGCGGCCTCAAAGCCCACATGACGTTCCGGCGTAAAGGCTCCGTTGTTGGCACGGATCAGGCAAACCGCCAGAAAGATCGTGCCGATAATCACGTGGAAACCGTGAAAGCCGGTGGCCATAAAGAAGGTCGCGCCATAGATGTTGCCGGAGAAGCCAAAGGCTGCGTGGCTGTATTCATAGGCCTGCAACACGGTGAACAGCAAACCGAGCACCACAGCCCCTGCCAAACCCCATTTCAGGGCTTTGCGATCGTTATCATGCACCAGCGCATGGTGCGCCCATGTCACCAGACAACCGGACAGCAGCAGGATCAGGGTGTTGATCAGCGGCAAATGCCAGGGGTCAAAGGTTTCAATCCCTGCCGGTGGCCAAACGCCGTCAACCTTGGGCGAGCCTTCGGTCATCGGGTAAAGCGCGTGTTTGAAGAAGGTCCAGAACCACGCCACAAAGAACATGACTTCGGAGATGATGAACATCAGCACGCCATAGCGCAGGCCGATCACCACAACGTTGGTATGGTCGCCGGCGTTTGCCTCGTCGATCACGTCAGCCCACCAGCTGAACATTACGTACAGCACCATCACCAGCCCGACCAGCGCCAGCCATGGCATAGAGTGGTCCTTCATGAACCAGATAAAGCCCGAAAGCATGGTAAAGGCGCTGACCGCCCCTGCGAATGGCCAAATACTTGGCTCGATTATGTGGTAGTCATGGTTCTTTTCATGTGCCATTTCTATCCGTCCCCTTTAGTTATTATTAGTTCGAAGGCTGTGCTTGTTCCGAGGCAAGCGCAACTTCGTCGTCTGGTAAATCTGCCACATGGAAAGTGTATGACAGGGTGATTTCCTTGATGTATTTTGCATCCGGATCATCGACCATTTCCGGATCGACATAAAACGTTACCGGCATCTGCACCCGTTCACCGGGTTGCAGCACCTGCATGGTAAAGCAAAAACAGTCAATTTTGGTGAAATACCCACCCGCCTCATACGGGTAGACATTATAGCTGGCCGATCCGGCAATGACCTTGTCGGTCGGATTGTAGGCCTCGTAAAAGGCCAGTCCGGTTTCGCCAATACGCAGGGTCATGGTTTTGGCCACGGGCTTGAACTTCCATGGCATGTCCCGTTCCAGTGATCCGTCAAAGCGGATCTTGACTGTGCGGTCAAGGATCACATCAGAGCCACCCTTGGCAACCGACGGGGTGCCCCCAAAGCCGGTTACGCGGCAAAACAGGTTATAGGCCGGCACCGCCGCAAAGGACATGGCCAGCATAAACGCCGCCACAGCCACAAGACGTTTCAACATACGGGTGTTTTTATCCTGTGACATCAGTTGCCCTCCGGCACAATAGACTGGCGCACGGTATGGTCATAGGCCTGCATGGTGTCGCCATGCTGCATTTTCACGATGGTCACCGCGAAAATCAGCCCGACAAAGCCCAGCAGAACCCCCAGAATCATGTAATTGCTACGCGAGCGGCGCTTGTGCAATTCGTGTTCTTTATGCAGTTCCATTATCCTACCATTACCGGCCAGTTGGCCAGCCCCAGATCCAGGGCGCGCAGGGCGGCATCGCCCAGCAACGCGGTGAAATGCAGCGCCAGATACAGCAGCGACAATTTGAAAAACTTGCGTTCGGCCACATAGTGATGCTTTTCGGCCTGTGCTTCTGTGCGCTTGAACAACCCCCAGGCCCCCCGGAGGAACATGGCGTTCAACATCAGTGCCGTCGCCAGATACACCGGCCCGCCAATCGAGGTAAACGCCAGCGCCAGCGACACAAAGGTCAGCAGCACCGTATAGCCAAGGATATAGCGGCGGGTTGCCTGTTTGCCGTGGGTCACGGTCAGCATCGGCACTTTGGCCTTGGTGAAGTCATCGTTGATGAACAGGGACAAGGCCCAGAAATGCGGCGGCGTCCAGACAAAGATCAGCGCAAACATCAGCAGGCTTTCGATGCTGATGCCGCCGGTGACAATGGCCCAGCCGATCATCGGCGGAAAGGCCCCTGCCGCGCCACCGATCACGATGTTTTGCGGCGTGCGCCGTTTCAGCCCCATGGTGTAGATCACCACATAGAAAAAGATGGTAAAGGCCAGAAAACCGGCAGCAAAGAAATTCGCCGTAATCGCCAGCATCCCCACAGAGGCCACCGACAACCACAGGCCAAACAGCAGCGCGTTTTGCCCGCTGATCCGCCCGGACGGTATAGGCCGCCCCTGCGTGCGTTTCATTACCGCATCAATATCCGCATCCCACCACATGTTCAGCGCACCGGAGGCACCGCCCCCGATGGCCACGAACAGGATCGAGGCAAAGGCAATCACCGGATCCTTATGCCCCGGTGCCACCAGCAACCCTACGGCAGCCGTGAATACCACAAGGGACATCACCCGCGGTTTGAGCAGCGCGAAATAATCCTCGAACTGGGAGTCCTGACCATAGTCTATCGTCGTTGTGTCGCTCATATGTCTATCCAATCACGTAAAACGGCTCGCGACAGGCGCGCCGTTTTAGAGTGTTTCAGGATCAATTGCTGGCAACAGCAACCGCGCGAGGTGTTCCGGCGTATTCGGTAATCGCTGCATCCAGCCATTTTTCGTAATCCGCCTGCGATACCGCTTTGACAGTAATCGGCATATAGGTGTGGTCTTTGCCGCAAAGCTCGGAACACTGGCCGAAATACACGCCTTCTTTGCCTTCATCCACGTTGAACCACAATTCGGCCAAACGTCCGGGCACGCCGTCCTGTTTTACGCCAAAGGCAGGTACAGCCCAAGAGTGGATCACATCCGCACCGGTTACCTGAACCACGATGGTTTTGCCCGTCGGGATCACAACCGCCGTGTCGGTCGCCAGCAGGTATTCGTCATCCGCATAACCGGCGTCTTTCAGCTCGTCACGCGCCAGCATAAAGCTGTCAAAGCCGAAATCATGGTCCACATATTCATAGGACCAGAACCACTGGTTGCCGGTTGCCTTGATGGTAATGTCCGCTTCGGGAATTTCCTGCGTCTTGAACAGAACATTCAGCGAGTAAGGCATGATCGACAGCAAAATCAGGATCGGAATCAGAGTCCAGCCCACTTCCAGCAAGGAATTATGGGTAAATGTCGCCGGTTTCGGGTTGGATTTGCTATTGTAACGGATCGCCACCCAAATCAGGAGCAAGGTTACAAAAATTGTGATGATCGAAATGATCCACAGAATGTAATTGCTCAACCATGTAGAATCCGCCATCACAGATGTCGCGGCAGGCTGCAGGTTCAAACGCCCGCCAACCGGCTTCCCCAGTGATTCTAGTTTCGGCAAGACGCTTTCTTGCGCCCAGACGCTGCCGGCAACCATATATGTTGACGCAGCACACAGTAATCCCTTCGGGATGTTCCCAAATTCCATGGTGTATTCCTATTTTCCCCTGTGGCAAATTAATGCCTTGATCGGGGACTCTTTCTTGCTAGGTAAGAATCCCCATCTTTTTCCGTACTCTTATAGAAACAATACTGGGACAAAAAAAACAAGCATATCCTTTGCGGCATTGCGCCGCTTATGCAAGTATTGCCGAAAAAGGATCCTCTTCATGGCAAAAACCACCGGCCCTTTCCGGCCATTCGAGACAAATTTCAACGAAACGGCTGCCTTGGCCACCCTGCGCGATACAGTGCACGGGGCCGATGATGGCGAATTATTTCTGGAACGGCGCCGCTCCGAGGCGCTGGTCTTTGATGACGGCCACCTGAAAACCGCCTCTTATAATGCCTCCGAGGGGTTCGGCCTGCGTGCGGTCCATGGTGAAACCGCCGCCTATGCCCATTCCACCGAAATGACAGACGCCGCCCTGTTGCGTGCCGCCAAAACCGCCCGCCTTGCGGTTGGCTCCGGTGGCGGCAGCCTTGCGCCGCCGCCAGCCGCCACCAACCAGCGGCTCTATACGGATGCGAACCCGATGGCGGAGGCGGAGTTTGCCGTGAAAATCGACACCCTGCGCCAGATCGACGCCTATCTGCGCGACCATGACAAACGGGTGGTGCAGGTGTCCGCCACGCTGGCGGCTTCGTTGCAAGAGGTCGAGATCCTGCGCCCCGAAGGCATCCGCCTGCGCGATGTGCGCCCGCTGACGCGGTTGAATATTTCCGTGATTGTCGAAGAAAACGGCCGGCGCGAGTCCGGTTCTGCCGGTGGTGGCGGGCGCTATGGCCTGTCCGGCCTGATGGCGGCGGACCACTGGCAGGAAACCGCCCGCGAAGCCCTGCGCATCGCGCTGGTCAACCTGCGCGCCGAACCGGCCCCTGCCGGTGAATTCGATGTGGTGCTTGGCCCGGGCTGGCCCGGCATCCTGCTGCACGAGGCCATCGGCCACGGGCTGGAAGGCGATTTCAACCGCAAAGGCACCTCGGCCTTTGCCGGTCTGATGGGCAAACGGGTCGCCGCCAAGGGCGTGACCGTGCTGGATGACGGCACCATTCCCGACCGGCGCGGCTCTATCAGTTTTGACGACGAGGGCACGCAATCGGGCAAAACCACCCTGATCGAGGACGGTATCCTTGTCGGCCTGATGCAGGACCGCCAGAACGCCCGCCTGATGGGGGTGAAACCCACCGGCAACGGGCGGCGCGAAAGCTACGCCCATGCGCCGATGCCGCGCATGACCAACACCTATATGCTCGGCGGCGATGTGGCGCGCGAGGACATCGTGGCGGAATTGAAAGACGGCATTTACGCGGTCGGCTTTGGCGGCGGTCAGGTGGATATCACCAATGGCAAGTTCGTGTTTTCCTGCACCGAGGCCTACCGTGTCAAAAACGGCAAGGTCGGCGCGCCGGTCAAGGGGGCAACCCTGATCGGCGACGGGGCCACCGCGCTCAAGCATATCCGCGCGCTTGGCAACGATATGGCGCTGGATCCGGGCATGGGTAATTGCGGCAAGGCGGGCCAGTGGGTGCCCGTTGGCGTTGGCCAGCCTACGGTGCTGATTGGCGGCCTGACCGTCGGAGGCAGCGCGGTTTGATCTGGTGGCGGGTAGATCCGGCGCTGTCGCAACAGCTGTCGCTCGGGCGCTATTTCGGCGCGCTGGTGTTTGCGGCGCTGGCAATTCCCATGGTGTCTTTTCTGCTCGGCGCGCTGTTGTCCAATTTCAATCTGCCCCCGTCCAACCCGCTGTCTTATCTTTCCACAATCGCCTTTCTCGGCAGCATGTCGATCATGGTGGCGGGGGCGTTTTTACTGCTGTCGGTGCCGCTGTTCATTCTGGCCCGCAACACCGGCTATATCGGGTTGATCCCCACGCTGGTTGTCGCCATCACCTTGCCCGCGCTCAAGCTGGCCTATGAATTCAGCCTAACGGGCGCACCGTCCTCCAACGAACAACTCCTGCTTCTTGCCGCCATCCTCTGCGGTTTTGCCAGCCTATACGCCATAACCGTCTGGATCACCTGCCTGAAGCTGCACCCGGCCCTGTTCACCGACAAGGCCCCCCGATGATCCGGCGCGCCACCCCCGCCGATCTGCCCGCCCTTGCCGATCTGTGGCATCAATGC
>JALWOO010000117.1 GCA_027083485.1 Amylibacter sp.
CCCTTAAACCTAACGGATCACATTACCGCTAAGGACAAAGTTTATGAGCACAGGTATCATGCAAGGCAAACGCGGCCTTATTATGGGCGTCGCCAACAACAAATCAATTGCATGGGGCATTGCACAAGCCTGCCATGAACAAGGGGCCGAACTGGCATTTTCCTTTCAGGGCGAAGCCTTGGGCAAACGGGTGCGGCCACTGGCCGAAAGCATCGGCTCCGATATGGTGCTGGAATGCGACGTCACCGACACGGAGTCTATGGACGCGCTGTTCGCCACGCTCGAGGAAAAATGGGGCACGCTGGATTTCGTGGTCCACGCCATCGGTTTTTCCGACAAGAACGAATTGCGCGGCCGTTACGTGGAAACCAGCGCGGAAAACTTCCGCATGACCATGGATATTTCGGTTTACTCCTTTACCGCCGTGGCCCAGCGCGCCGAAAAGCTGATGCCAAATGGCGGCGCGCTGCTGACGCTGACCTATTATGGTGCGGAAATGGTGATGCCCCATTACAACGTGATGGGCGTGGCCAAGGCCGGACTTGAAGCCTCGGTCAAATATCTGGCCATGGACCTCGGCCCGAAAAACATCCGCGTCAATGCGCTGTCTGCCGGCCCGATCAAAACCCTTGCCGCCTCCGGCATTGGCGATTTCCGCTATATCCTGAAATGGAACGAGTTGAACTCGCCGCTGCGCCGCAATGTGACCATCGCGGATGTGGGCAAATCCGGCATGTACCTGTGTTCGGACCTGTCCTCTGGCGTCACCGGCGAAAACCACCACGTAGACGCGGGCTATCACGTGGTCGGCATGAAGGCCGAAGACGCGCCGGACATCGACGTTGTGACCGGCCGCAAATAAATGATCTGGACCTTTGCAACATTTGCTCTGGCGGCGCTTTTGGCGGTCGCCAGCCCCGGTCCGGCTTTTATTGCCATTTCCCACACCGCCCTGAACCGCTCGCGGGCAGAGGCGCTGGCCTTTGCGCTTGGCCTTGCCTGCATTGCCGCCTTCTGGTGTGCGCTGGCCCTGTTCGGCCTGACCGCGATTTTTGTGCTGGTGCCGTGGCTCTATGGCACCATGAAACTGGCAGGCGGGGCCTATCTGATCTGGCTGGCCGTCAAAATCTGGCGCGGGGCCAGCGCCCCCCTGCCCGCCACCGCCGCAAAACCCCGCCACGGGGCGCGCGCCTTTTTCAGCGGCTGTGCGGTGAACCTGACCAACCCCAAAGGCGTGCTGTTTGCCGGCACCATCCTGCTGGCGATTTTTCCCGCCGACATCACCTTGCCGCAAAAGCTGCTGGTGCTGGGCATTCTGCTCGCTATCGAAATCGGCTTTTACGCCACGCTGGTTTTCTGGCTGTCCCGCCCCAACGCCCGTGCAGTTTACCTGAGGGCCAAACGCTGGATCGACCGCAGCGCAAGCGCCGTGCTGGGGGCTTTGGGGCTGAATTTCCTGCTGTCACGGGGCTGACCCCTTTCAGTTTTCGCCAACACCCTGTATCAAGACGTGATATCGCAACAAACAAAGAGTCGCTGCCATGTCCGATCGTCTGCCCCATGAAAAAGGTTTCCACATCAGCTGGGATCAAATCCACCGAGACAGCCGCGCGTTGGCATGGCGTCTTGAAAAAATGGCCCCCAACGGCGGGGAATGGAAAGCCATTGTCGCCATCACCCGCGGCGGCATGGCCCCTGCGATGATTATCGCCCGCGAACTGGATATTCGCACCGTCGATACCATCAGCATCAAATCCTATGACCATCAGCAACAATCCGAGGCCAAAGTGCTCAAGGCACCCGATCCGGAAATCATTGGCGATGGCGAAGGCATTCTGATTATTGATGACCTCGTGGATACCGGCAAAACGCTGGAAGTGGTAAAATCCCGCTATCCAAAGGCCCATATTGCCACGGTTTACGCCAAGCCCAAAGGCCGCCCTATGGTGGATACCTTTATCACCGAGGT
>JALWOO010000118.1 GCA_027083485.1 Amylibacter sp.
ACTGTGATCGCGAGCATAATGCCCGCGATCACAGTTTTGCGGCTTTTGCGGATATGTTCCACCATCGCCTGATCAGCCTGTTTTACCGCGCATGGGCGAGCGCGGAGCCTGCGGCCTCGTTTGATCGGGCAGAGGATGATTACTTTGCCGATGTGATGTCGGCTTTTGCCGGTTTGATGGGGCAGGGCGCGCAGAACCGTGATGCCATGCCCGACCTGAGCAAACTGCGGTTTTCCGGGCGTTTGTCCAACGGTACCAAAAACGAAGAAGGCCTGTTGGCGATCATAACCGAATTTTTCAAAATGCCCGTGGACATCGAAAGCTTTGTCGGCAGCTGGCTGGAACTGGAACCAACGGACCACTGGCAACTGGGTATCCCAAGCGCGGATGGCGGGCTGGGGTTTGGCACCTCGCTCGGGGCGCGGGTCTGGTCGCGTCAATCCAAATTCCGCATTCATTTCGGCCCGCTTGATTTTGACGATTACAAACGTCTTTTGCCCGGGGGGATCAGCCTGTACCGCCTGCAGGCTTTGGTGCGCAACTATATTGGCGACATGCTTGATTGGGACGTGAGCCTGCAACTCAAACCGGCGCAAGCACCGCAAGTGCAGCTTGGGAAACAGGGGGAGTTGGGCTGGGTTGGTTGGCTTGGAAAACCGGACCCCAAAAAGGAACTGGAGCCATTATTGTTAGTGATACCAATGGATTAAAGACAGAAATTAAAGTGAATAGGGGCCGGAATCAGGGCCTGACGGGAGGAATTGAATATGTCGGAAATCAGCCGTGTTGCCCTTTTTGGCAAGTTGAACAAGCTGGGCTACAAAGGGATCGAGAGCGCCACCGTTTTTTGCAAACTGCGCGGCAATCCCTATGTGGAAATCGTGCATTGGCTGCACCAGATTTTGCAAGGTCAGGACAGTGATTTACACCGGATTATTGCGCATTTCGAAATGGATCCGGCCAAACTCGCCACTGATTTCACCGATGCGCTGGATCGGTTGCCGCGCGGGGCGTCGTCTGTTTCCGACCTTTCCGCGCATCTGGAAGAGGCGGTCGAACGGGCCTGGGTCTATGCCAGCCTGATGTATAAATCGCCACAGGTGCGCAGTGGGCATTTGATCCTTGGCATGGTGAAAACGCCCGGACTGCGCCATATTCTGAACGCGATTTCCGGCGAGTTTGCAAAAATCAAAGCCGATGACCTGTCCGATCATTTTTCCGAAATCCTTGCCGGGTCTCCGGAGGATGGTTTGGCCCCGCAAGATGGCCATGGCGCAGCCTCCGGTCAGGCGTCGGACGCCATGGCTCCGCCTGTGATGGGGCAGGAAGAGGCGCTTCAACAGTATTGCAAAGACATGACAGCCATGGCCCATGCGGGCGAAATCGACCAGATCGTAGGGCGTGACGAGGAAATCCGCCAGCTGGTGGATATCCTGATGCGCCGGCGCCAGAACAACCCGATCCTGACCGGCGAGGCAGGTGTGGGCAAAACCGCTGTGGTCGAAGGCTTTGCCCTGCGCATTGCCAAGGGCGATGTGCCCCCGATGTTGCAGGGCGCGCGGTTGCTGGAGCTGGATGTTTCGGCCTTACAGGCGGGGGCTTCGATGAAAGGCGAGTTTGAAAACCGGCTCAAACAGGTGGTGGAAGAAGTGCAATCCAGCACCACGCCGATCATCATGTTCATTGACGAAACCCACATGCTGGTCGGCGCTGGCGGGGCGGCCGGCACCGGGGATGCGGCCAATATCCTGAAACCGGCGCTGGCGCGCGGCACCCTGCGCACGATCGGGGCAACCACCTGGGCGGAATATAAAAAGCACATCGAAAAGGACCCCGCCCTCAGCCGGCGCTTTCAGGTGGTCAAGGTGGAGGAACCGGATGAGGCCAAAGCGATTTTGATGATGCGCGGCATTGTCGGCATGCTGGAGAAACACCATCAGGTGCAGGTGCTGGACGAAGGCATCG
>JALWOO010000119.1 GCA_027083485.1 Amylibacter sp.
CTTGGCACCATGCGCGTTACCGAACAGATCGACGCGCTGACAACCCTGTCAACCAACCCAATGAAATATCTGGTGGTGCCGCGGGTGGCAGCGGCCACGATTACCATGCCGATCCTTGCCTTTATTGGCGATATCATTGGAATCATGGGCGGATTTCTGGTTGGTGTGAACCGGCTCAATTTTAACGCGGCCACCTATATCAACAACACTTACGATTTTCTGGAATTCAGCGACGTGTTTTCCGGTCTGGTCAAAGCCGCCGTTTTCGGGTTCATCGTGGCGCTGATGGGCTGCTACAACGGCTATTACTCCGGCCGTGGCGCGCAGGGCGTTGGCCGGGCAACCACCAATGCGGTTGTTTCAGCATCGGTTCTCATTCTGGCCGCAAATTACATCCTCACAGAGGTATTCTTTACGTCATGACCCCGATGATTGAAATGAAAGGGTTGAAAAAATCCTTCGGCAACAACCACGTTTTGCGCGGCATTGATCTGGTAATCCCCAAGGGCGAAAGCATGGTGATCATCGGCGGTTCCGGCACCGGTAAATCCGTGACCTTGAAATGTATTCTGGGCCTGATCAAACCCGATGCCGGCGAAATTCTGGTCGATGGCAAAAACGCCCTTGGCGGCGATCGGGATGCGTTTCTGGCACAATTCGGCATGCTGTTTCAGGGCGGCGCGTTGTTTGATTCCCTGCCTGTCTGGCAAAACGTCGCCTTTCGCCTGTTGCGTGGCAAAGACAAGCTCAACAAATCCCAGGCCCATGAACTGGCCGTAGAAAAGCTACGCCGTGTGGGGCTGAAACCCGATGTGGCAGATCTGTTTCCGGCAGAGCTATCCGGCGGGATGCAAAAACGTGTGGGGCTGGCACGGGCAATCGCAGCGGAACCGAAAATTATCTTTTTCGATGAACCAACCACCGGCCTTGATCCGATTATGTCCGGTGTGATCAACGAGTTGGTCCGCGAAATCGTGGTGGAAATGGGCGCAACCGCCATGACAATCACCCATGATATGTCCAGCGTGCGCGCCATTGCCGACAAGGTGGCGATGATCCACGAAGGCGTTGTGCAATGGACCGGCCCGATTGGCGACATGGATAACAGCAACGATCCCTATCTGGACCAGTTCATAAATGCCCGTGCCGAAGGACCGATCGAGGCCGTGCGTTAGGGCGCATTTTTGCAAACCCACTTAATCCCGATTCAACCGGTGAAACAAATGCGTGAAAGTCGCCACGCCAAGCACCGGCACGATCAGGTTTAATACCGGCACCGACAGAGGCACCGCCATCAGGATGCCCGCGAGCCAGATTTGCAAAAAATGACGCCGGCGCAAGGCTTTGGCGGCTTTGCGCCCGATGCGGCGCATGGCGACCATCTGAAAATATTCCCGCCCCAACAGCAAGCCGTTCACAATCCAGAAAATCACCGGAGCCAAAACCGTCGACAGCAGGTAAATCACCAACGCCAGCAGGTTCACAACAATGAGCAGGCCCAGAAATGACAGGGAATCAATCAGCATCTGGTTGAACGGCGTCCCCGCTGCCGGCGGCAAATGCGGGTAATGTTTGGCCTCCACCGCATCGGTGATCTGATCCAGAAACAATCCGGTAAAGGCCGAGGCCACAGGCACCATTAGGAACACCGACAGGCCAATCATTGCGACAACAGCAAAGCCGGAGAGCAGGCTGCTCAGCCATTCGATTTCGCCAAACCAGGGCAAGGAAACCGTATCGGGCAGCACCAGTTGCAGCCCCCATGTGGCCCCGGCCAGCAGCAGAATCGTCAGCCCGATCCCCTTGAGCAACACGGCGCGAAATTTCGGGTCACCTGCCTGTGCCAATGCTTTGAAAAAGTCATCAAATATCATGCGTCGATCCAATCTGTCAGAGCGTTTACATCCGGGCGTTTGCGATCTGCCGGAACAACGGTTTCAGTGCCGATATGAATGAAACCGGCAATAAATTCATTGGGTTGCAGGGCAAAGCAGTCTTGCAACAAGGGCCGGTCAAACGCCATCCAGCCAGTGATCCAGTTCGCCCCCCAGCCAGCTGCCAGCGCCCCGTTCAGCACGGACAGACACACGGCCCCTGCCGATAGAATCTGTTCGGTTTCCGGCACTTTTTCGGATGCTTTCGGCGAAGAAACCACAGCGATGCTGCAAGGGGCATTGGCAAAGATGTTGCGGGCTTTTTCAACCTGATCCGCAGGTTTCCCCATGGCAAGGGCGCGGGCCTCGACCTGTGTGGAAATGCGCTTGAGGGCATCGCCTTGCAAGACCAGAAACCGCCAAGGCTCCAGCATGCCATGATCCGGAGAGCGCGCGCCGATTTGCAAAATTTCCACCAATGCAGCGCGGTCTGGTGCGGGCAATGACAGGGTTTTGGCAGGTCGGGAACGGCGGGTGCGTAAAAACTCTAGCGCAGCGGGGTGAGCGGGCATGAAGGATCCTTGTAATGGCTTTAATGCCATGTGGGACCAAGCCGGCCTGCTGTCAAGGGCCGCCAACGCCGGCCAATTGCGGTTAAATCAAACCCAGCCACTTGATCAGCGCATAATAGGCCACGCCGAACATCATCAGATTGATCACCAAAACACCAAGCCAGTTGATCCGAGCGCGGGCCTTGTCGCGGGCCACATCAATTTTGCTCAGGGCTTTGATACTGTTGTCGCGCGCGGCATTGACCCGTTTCACATCAATCTGCCCGCGTCGGCGCGGGTGGGCGGTGCGTTTGCGTATTTCTTCCAGATAGGCCACATCTGCGGCAACCTCGCGCGGTAAACGGCGGCCGGCCTTGCGCATTTTATCCAGAAGCGACCCTTTTTTTGTGCCGAAAGCGTCAACCAATGCGCTCTCGATTGCGGCCTCGGCCACATCAATTGAATTCATCGTCATAATACATCCCCCAAGGAGTCCCTTTAAGGTAAACAGGAGATTAACGACTCGCAAGCCGTTGCTCGGAAAAACTATGTTTCCAGAACGTGGCGAGTCACTCGGTTGCAACAGGTTCCAACCCGGCCACCTCCTGACGCGGCGGGGGCAACCGCCCGCCGCCCCGTGGCGAAACATTTCGACCCGTCATACGTGCCCTTGAAAACAAACTGTTGCGGCGCGCGCAATTCACCTGCCCGAACACCTGCAAACCTGAAACCTGCAAGCTATCGGCCTGAACAGGGCAGCCGCTTGCCTGTTCCATGGCGCGGGCGGCGGCAGGCCTGAGACGGTTTTCGGCGGGGTGTGTTTCCCGCCCCTGATAGAGCGCCAAAGCCTTGTTCTCTTGCTGATAAACCACGAAATTCCGGCTGTCGGTGTTCACCACAACATCCTGAGCCACCTCTGGGCCGGATTGGGCACAGCCCAGCAGAAGGCCGGTACTCGCTACCAATTTCCTGAACACTCATCCGCCCTCCGCTTGTGGTGAAGCAAGGGCAGATTGGCCCAATTTCCTGACGAAGCCGTTAATCCGCCAAAAAGAAATCGCTAAAGGTTTAACGATTGTCCCGCCAGCGGTTGACGATCGGATAGCGGCGATCCAGCCAAAAGGCCTTGTGAGTCAGGCGCGGCCCCGGTGCGGATTGGAAACGTTTGTATTCTGAAATGAAAACAAGGTGTTCCACCCGTTTAACCACATCGCGATCAAACCCTGCCGCAACGATTTCGGCCACCGATTTATCCTGATCCACCAGCAGTTCCAGAATCCCGTCCAGCACCGCATATTCAGGCAAGCTGTCGCTATCTTTTTGATCGTCACGCAGTTCGGCTGTCGGGGGTTTGTCAATAATCTGCGGCGGAATCACCTCGCCTTTTGGCCCCAGCATCCAGTCGCGGTGATTCGCGTTACGCCAGCGGCAGCTCTCGAACACCCGCATTTTATAGAGGTCCTTGATCGGGTTATACCCGCCCGCCATATCGCCGTAAATCGTGGCATAGCCGACGGCGACCTCGGATTTATTGCCGGTTGTCAGCAACATTTCGCCAAATTTATTGGACAGGGCCATCAACAGCAGCCCGCGCAAACGGGACTGGATGTTTTCCTCGGCGAGGCCTTCTTCCAGCCCTTCAAACAGCGGGGCAAGCGTCTCTGTTATCGCTGCACGGCCCGCTGTAATCGGTATGTTATCGAGCCGCACACCCAGATTTTTCGCCAATGCCGCCGCATCATCCAGAGAGCTTTGCGAGGTATATTCAGAAGGCAACATCACACAACGCACGTTTTCAGCGCCCAGCGCATCCACTGCGATTGTGGCCACAATGGCGCTGTCAATGCCGCCGGAAAGGCCCAGCAGAACCTTCTTGAATCCGGTCTTGCCCATGTAATCGCGCAGCCCTTGCAGCATCACGCGGTAATCCTGTTCCCATTCATCCACATGCGGGATTTTATCCCCTTCAAGCGCCTGCCAGCCCCCGTCTTTGCGGATAAAATCGACGTGGGTGATATCCTCGTCAAACAGCGGCATTTGCATGGCCAGCCGCCCGCCTTGATTAAGCACGAAAGAGCCGCCATCAAAAATCTGGTCATCCTGCCCCCCCACCATATTCAAATAGACCAGCGGCAGATCATTTTCGATGACACGAGCAACCATGTGGTTGATTCTACGGTCGAATTTTCCACGATAATAAGGCGAGCCATTCGGCACGATAAAGAGTTCCGCCCCGGATTCCGCCAATGTTTCGCAAACCTCCGCGTGCCAGGCATCTTCGCAAACCGGAATGCCGATGCGCACGCCGTTCACGTTGACCGGGCCGGAAATCGGGCCGTGTTCAAACAGGCGCCGTTCATCAAACACATCGCTATTCGGCAGCTCGTGTTTGCGTATCGTTGCGGCGATTTTACCGTCTTTCAACACGAAATAGGCGTTGTACAACCGCCCCTCTTCCAGCAAGGGCGCTCCTATGCCGATGGCCGGCCCTTGCGCACACTTGCGCGCCAGCATTTCCACATGCGCCATGGCATCGAGCGTAAAAGCTTCGCGCAGAACCAGATCCTGAGCCTGATAGCCGGTAACAAACATTTCCGGAAACACCACCATATCGGCCCCCGCCGCTGCGGCAACGGAATGGGCCTCTGCGGCCTTGGCAATATTGCCGGCGAAATCCCCCAATGTCGGGTTCAGCTGAGCCAATGTCAGTCGCAATATATCTTGCATTGAGCCATCCTTTTTCTGCCCGAAAAGAGCGTTAACTGCGTTTCAACAGGTTTCGCGGAACAAACACAAGACGCAAGAACCCTTGTCAGGCATTTTTCAACCGCTTAGAACTATGTCAAAAGCCGTTAATAAGATCAAAACCAAACAGGAGGGCCGGATCATTTTCCGGGGCCAACATATTGAAAAAACAAACATCGCTTGCCATAGCCCTGTCCACCGCTTCTACAATCGCGCTTAGCGCCACCCCCGGTTTTGCGCAATCAGAAGGCCAGATCGTTACGAAACAATACGACACGGGCGGCGTTTATGAGGGTACCTTCAAAGACGGCAAACAACATGGGACCGGAACATACCGGTTGCCAAACGGCTATGAATACAGCGGTGAATGGGTAAACGGTGTTATTCAGGGTAAAGGCACGGCACGCTTTCCCAATGGGTCGGTTTATGAAGGCGAATTCGCAAATGGCAAACCCGAAGGTATCGGCAAAATTACTTTTGCGGACGGGGGCACCTATGAAGGCAGCTGGGTCAATGGCAAGATTTCGGGCAAAGGCATTGCCAAATATGCCAATGGCGTGGTTTACGAGGGCGAATTTCTCGAAGCCCAGCATCACGGCAAAGGCACTCTGACCAGCCCGAACGGGTTCCGTTATGAAGGCGATTGGGAGCGGGGCGAAAAGAACGGCTTTGGCAAAATCACCTATCCGGACGGGGCCACCTATTCAGGCCATGTTGTTGCCGGCGTGCGCGATGGCAAAGGCGCAATGACCACACCGGACGGCATGACCTATGACGGCGACTGGAAAAACGGCCAGATCACCGGCTATGGCACCCTGAAACAGGCCAATGGCGACGTTTACGAGGGCCAGCTGGTCAAGGGCCTGCGCAACGGCAAGGGCAAGATCACCTATGCCAACGGCGACATCTATGAAGGTCAGTTCAAGAACCACAAACGCAACGGGGTCGGCACCTTTATCGGGGCCGGCGGCGACAGCTATACCGGCCAATGGGTTGACGGGGTCATTCAGGGCAAAGGCAAAATCACCTATCCGGACGGCTCTTTTTACGAGGGTGACTTCAAAAACAATGTTGCCGACGGATTTGGCAAGATCACCTATGCGGACAAAAGCACCTATGAAGGCCAGTGGGTCAAGGGCGGCATCGAGGGCAAAGGCATTGCGCGCTATCCAAACGGTGTTGTCTATGAGGGCGAATTCCGCGATGCCCGCAACCACGGCAAGGGTAAAATGACCCACAAGGACGGCTATTCCTATGATGGCGACTGGGTTGACGGCGTGCGTCAGGGCAAAGGCGTTGCCACCTATCCGGACGGATCGGTCTATGAAGGCGACTTTGTGGATGGCAAACGCAGCGGCGTGGGCAAAATCACCATGACCGACGGCTTCAGCTATGAAGGCGAATGGAAAGACGGCGTGATCGAGGGCACAGGCACCGCCACCTATGCCAATGGCGATGTCTACACCGGCAGCTTTGTCAACGGCCAGCGTCAGGGGGCCGGCAAGATGACCTATGCCACCGGCGAACAATATGACGGTTTCTGGAAAGACGGCAAACAGTCCACCAAAGAAGAAGCCGGGGTTGCGGGGTCAGAATGATCCCCACCCCATTTTTCCCCTTTTCATCGGCGCAAATCCGGTTATAACTGCGCCCATGGTACAAAGCGCACATATTATCCTTACTCTGGTTGCCCGGGCGACCGGCCTGATTGCGCGCCTACTTCTTAGCCGCCTCTGAGCGTGTCGGGGTTTTCGACGCGTGCGCTCGGAGGAGTTGAATTCGCGTCGGAACATCACCCACAAAGCTAAGCAAAATTACAAGAGACATCGTTATGACCAACAGTTCTGAACAAGACCACGTCTTGATATTCGACACCACCCTGCGCGACGGCGAGCAAAGCCCGGGGGCCACCATGAGCCACAGCGAAAAGCTGGAAATCGCCGAGTTGCTGGACGATATGGGCGTGGACATCATCGAGGCCGGCTTTCCCATTGCCTCGGAAGGCGACTTTGCCGCTGTCAGCGAAATTGCCAAACGGTCCCGCAATTCGGTGATCTGCGGGCTGGCACGTGCCGCAACGGGGGATATTGACCGGGCCGCCGAGGCTCTGCGCCAGGCAAACCGCAGCCGCATCCATACCTTTATTTCCACCTCGCCCCTGCATATGAAACACAAGCTGCAAATGGAACCCGAGGCGGTGCTGGAAGCCATAGCCACATCGGTCGCCCATGCCCGCAGCCACACCGACGATGTGCAATGGAGCCCCGAAGACGGCACCCGTACCGAACATGATTTTCTGTGCCGCGCCGTAGAAACCGCGATCAAGGCCGGGGCCACCACGATCAATATACCCGATACGGTGGGCTATACAGTTCCCAATGAATCGGCAGAGCTGATTTCCATGTTGCTGGAACGGGTTCCCGGGGCGGATGAAATCGTTTTTGCCACCCATTGCCACAACGATCTGGGCATGGCGACGGCCAACGCACTGGCGGCAGTTGCCGCAGGCGCGCGCCAGATCGAATGCACCATTAACGGGCTGGGCGAACGCGCCGGCAATGCGGCACTGGAAGAGGTGGTTATGGCCATGCGCGTGCGCAATGATGCCATGCCTTATCGCACCGGCATTGATGCAACCAAAATCATCGGGCTGAGCCGTCTTGTCAGCCAGGCCACCGGCTTTCCCGTGCAATACAACAAGGCCATCGTCGGCAAGAATGCCTTTGCCCATGAAAGCGGCATCCATCAGGACGGCATGCTGAAACACGCCGGCACCTATGAAATCATGAGTCCCGAAG
>JALWOO010000120.1 GCA_027083485.1 Amylibacter sp.
CGCGCCCGCCCTGGGGGGCGGGGTCGGGCGCGAACCGGATCGCAAGCGATCCGGCAAAGTTATGCGCGGCGATGCCCCAAAACAAAAAAGCCCCCGCAAATGCGAGGGCTTTCTCAATTCTTTAACAATCCGATTTAGAGTCCGGTGGACACGTCGATCGTATTGCCTTCTTCCAAGGTTACATAAGCCTTTTTCACGTCTTTGCGGGTGCCGAGCTTGCCGCGGAAACGTTTGACTTTGCCTTTGGTGATCGTGGTGTTGACCGCTTTGACCTTCACACCAAACAATTCCTCGACGGCACGTTTGATAGTGGGTTTGTTGGCGTCGATTGCCACTTCAAAAACAACGACGTTGAATTCCGACGCCATGGTTGCTTTTTCGGTGATGATCGGCTTGCGGATCACATCGTAGAGTTCTGCTTTCGTGCTCATTTCAGTCGAGCCTCCAGTGCTTCAGCGCCGGCTTTGGTCAGAACCAAAGTGTCGCTTTTCAGAATGTCGTAAACATTCGCACCCATTGTTGGCAGAACATTTACGCCGTCGATGTTGCGGGCAGCCAATGCAAAGTTTGCATTCACTTCGGCACCATCAATGACCAGCACGCGCTTCCAACCCAGGTTCTTGACCGCTTTGGCCAGATCCTTGGTTTTGGCAGTGCCCAGATCGGCGTTGTCCAGAATGACCAACTCACCTGCTGCAACTTTCGCGGACAGGGCGTGTTTCAGGCCCAGTTTACGAAACTTTTTGGTCAGGTTGTGCGCATGGCTACGAGGCGTAGGACCTTTGTAGACACCACCACCGCGGAAGATCGGTGCATTCCGGTCACCGTGACGTGCGCCGCCGGTGCCTTTTTGGCGATAGATCTTCTTGGTGGAATAGCTGGTTTCCCGACGTGTTTTTACTTTGTGAGTACCGGCCTGGCGTTTGGCCAGCTGGTAACGCACAACACGGTGCAGGATGTCCTTGCGTGGCTCAAGACCGAAGATCTCGTCATTGAGATCAATGGTGCCGGCAACGCCTGCGTCCAGTTTGATTACGTCCGTTTTCATTCTTCGGACCCTCCTTCAGCGGTTTCAGCAGGTGCTTCAACCTTGGCAGACCGCAGAGCAGCCGGAAGTGGCAGACCCTCAGGGGCCTTCTTCTTCACGGAGTCCTTGATTGTGACCCAGCCACCTTTGGAACCCGGTACGGCACCTTTGACCATGATCAGACCGCGGTCGTCGTCGGTTTTGACAACTTCCAGGTTCTGGGTGGTAATACGGGCAGCACCCATATGACCGGCCATTTTCTTGCCTTTGAAAACCTTGCCCGGTTCCTGACACTGACCGGTCGAACCATGCGAACGGTGAGAGATGGAAACACCGTGCGTGGCGCGCAAACCGCCAAAGTTCCAGCGTTTCATGGCACCGGCAAAGCCTTTACCGATCGAGGTACCGGCGATGTCCACTTTCTGGCCAACCAGATAGTGACTTGCGACGATTTCTTCACCCACAGGGATCAGATTTTCCTCGGAAACGCGGAATTCCGCGATCTTGCGTTTTGGTTCAACCTTGGCAGCAGCAAAGTGACCGCGCATGGCGGCGGATGTGCGTTTTGCCTTGGCCACACCGGCACCCAGCTGAACAGCGGTATAACCGTCTTTTTCAGCAGTGCGTTGTGCGACAACTTGCAGGTTTTCCATTTGCAGAACGGTTACAGGAATCTGTTTGCCGTCCTCCATGAACAACCGGGTCATGCCCAGTTTCTTAGCGATTACTCCAGAGCGCATCTGTTTCAAGCCCCCTTAAAGTTTGATCTCGACATCCACACCGGCAGCAAGATCGAGCTTCATCAGCGCGTCTACTGTTTGTGGAGTCGGGTCAATAATGTCGAGCAAACGCTTGTGTGTGCGAATTTCGAACTGCTCACGGGACTTTTTGTTCACGTGCGGGCTACGCAGAACCGTG
>JALWOO010000121.1 GCA_027083485.1 Amylibacter sp.
GTCACCGAATCCATCCTGCACCAGATGACAGTGCCGGTGCTGATGTCCGAATAAGCTCTGCGGTCCCGAATTTATTACAGGACTGTATAAATCCTAACAGCAGCTCTGCCCGCTTGGCGTGGGGCTGCATCCGCAGCTTTCGCCGTCGGCAACCTCGATACCTTCCACCATGCCCGCCTTTTCATAAAAAGAAAAATCAAGCTTTTCTGCCGCTTCGTCACGGATATGACGAGTAATTTCGATCACGGCATTAATCAGGTTTTCCGGCACACCGGCCGCCCGTAGCCGATCCGGCTAACACTGGCCCATGGCCCGATGATTGGTGGCAATACCCGAGGCCAGCGAGACCATGGCGAGGGTCAAAGAATGCAATTGAGGTTGATCGTTCACGGTGCCAACCAGCCTTCGATGACCACATTGCCGGGAACGCTGCCAGTGTGGATGACTTTTTCATCAAGCACAACACCCGGTGTAGACATCACGCCATAGCCCATGATTGCACCCATATCTATCACTTTTTCAATTGCCACTTCGACGCCCATTTCGGCGGCCTTTGCAGCAAACATATCTGCAGTTGTCTGGCATTTCTTGCAATCGGAACCGAGAACTTTGAATGTTTTCATCATTTTCTCCTTTGGTGTTTCATTACGTATTTCTTAAGCAATCGCTACCCCGAACCAATGCCCGACAAGCGCCGTAGCCGCCATGGCCAGCGCACCCCAGAGCGTTACACGAATGATCGCACGCCCAACAGGAGCACCGCCCGCAATGGCAGAGGTCGCCCCCAACATGCCCAGCACCAGAATAGAAATCAGGGTTGTTAACGGTATGATATTCTCCAGCGGTGCAAACAGAACTGCCAGCAACGGCAGCCCCGCTCCCACAGCAAAAGTAAACGCCGAGGCAAGTGCCGCCTGAATGGGACGCGCCATGGTCAGCTCGTGGATACCCAATTCTTCGCGCGCATGGGTACCAAGCGCATCATGCTCCATTAATCGTGCAGCCACTTCGACGGACAATTCACGGCTCAGGCCACGGCCCTCGTAGATTTCCGCCAATTCTCGCAGTTCAAAGTCCGGGTTGGCATTCAATTCCAGCTGTTCGCGCGCCAGATCGGCCCTTTCGCTGTCTGCCTGCGAGGACACCGACACATATTCCCCCGCCGCCATCGACATGGCCCCAGCAATCAAGCCGGCAACACCGGCCAGCAAAATCTCGGTCTGGCCGCTGCCTGCCGCAGCAACACCGATAATCAGCGAAGCCGTCGACACAATACCGTCATTTGCCCCAAGCACTGCAGCACGCAACCAGCCTGCACGGGTAACATAGTGTTTTTGCTGATCAATTTCACCAGCAAGGGCGTGACGAGGTGAAGTCATAGTCTGTTCCTATACCAAAAGGGAATTGAACAGATACCCGACCCCGATAAAGGCTTCAAACAAAATACCGGAAAACGTGGCGATAAGTTGCAGGTTTAGCACTTTGCGCAGGATGCGCATTTCCGGCAAAGGAATCTCATCATCTGCATCAGAACCATGCCGATGGGCACCCCCTTGGCCATCAGGGCCACTACAATCGGAACAACAACGATCGCGTTGGAATTAGGCGCGACAACACCGCCCGCTGACCCGCATCGCCCCCAGATGGCGCGATATATTGGTTGCGCCGTTCCTGCCCGCCCCCCCTTTCACGAACACAAACTTCGCCAAGCATCAAAGAAAGCGAACGCAACCAGGTTTAAGCTCTGAGGGCTTGAAAGTTTTCTGTTTGCTTCACAAATCCACATTCGAAAACCCGCATATGCAGTAAATCTGCATATAGTCTCCAGGAGGCCCAAAGCTTTTCATGCAGGCGGAAATTTACCGCTGTTACCTTCGAATTCGTCATAAATATCCCCGCCGGAGGCATAAAAGTTTTCTTGCCTCCGGCGGGGATATTTAAACG